>DASQHH010000759.1:0-2066 GCA_035632195.1 Vicinamibacterales bacterium | reverse complement strand
CCCTGGCTGCGTGAAGTCGCGCGCGTTGACGTGGCGGCCCCTGCTGTCGATCATCTCGTTCGACGAGGGTCCGACCCCGCGGCCATCGTCGCCGTGGCACTTGGCGCATTGCATCTTTGCGTAGACGTCGCGCCCGCGGCTCGCGCTCGCCGATTTGGCGGGTGAATCGGGCAGCGGCATCGCTTTCAGTGGGCGCCCGTCGGCGAATCGTGTGTCGAAGGTCTTCACGTAGTCGACCAGCGCCCAGCGATCCTCATCGGGCAGGAGGTACTTCCATGGCGGCATGCCGGTGCCGCTCGCGCCGCGCGAAATCGTGCGAAACAAATCGTCGTCCGTCGGGAGCTGTCCGGACGACGTTGTCCGAAATTTGAACTGACCCGCGGTGAAGTCGCGAGGCGGAGGAACGAGGAACGGCGCGCCATATCCGTCGCCCCGGCCTTCGGGACCGTGGCATTGCACGCAGTTGGCGTCGTACACCTGTTTGCCCTTCGCGACGGTCGCGGCTGTCGTGTGCGGCCGCGGAGCAACGGGCGTTTCGAGAAACGGCGGTGTCAGCGAAGCGGTGTCGGCTGCCGGCTTCGATGAACACGCCGCCGCTCCAAGCGCGACGACCATCACAATCAGGCGTTTCATCGGCGTCTCCCTTTCAGCTGAACCGACTCTAAAACGGCCGAAAACTGGCGCCTATGACGGCCGTCATATGGCTGTCCGGACCGTTCGAAACATGCTGTGGGCATGGATTTCAACCAGGCGCCCTTTCTCGTGGTCTGGGAGATGACGCGGGCCTGCGCGCTGGCGTGCGTCCATTGCCGCGCCGATGCCATCCCTTGCCGCGACCCACGGGAACTATCGACAGAAGAGGCATTTCGGCTGGTCGATCAGATTCGAGCGATGGCCGCACGGCCGCCTCTGTTCGTACTGACCGGCGGCGATCCGATGCAACGACGCGATCTCGCCGCGATCGTCCGCTACGCGGCAGAAACCGGATTGACCGTCGCCCTGACCCCGAGCGGCACCGCGGCGGCGACGCGGACGCGTCTGGCGGAATTGAAGGGTGCCGGCCTCTCGCGAATCGCGGTCAGCCTCGACGGACCGACGCCCGAAACCCACGACGCGTTCAGGCGCGTCCGCGGCTCGTACGGCTGGACGATGCGGATCATCGAAGCCAGCGTCGATCTCGGACTGCCGCTTCAGATCAACTCGACGATCAGCACGCTGACGCTGCCGACGCTCGAAGCGATGGCCCGGCGTGTGTCGGAGCTTCCACTCACGCTCTGGGCATTGTTCTTCTTGATCCAGACGGGACGCGGCGCCAGCCTCGAGCAGATCACGGCAGACCAGTGTGAACGCGTGCTGAATTACCTGTACGACCTGTCGCTCACATCGTCATTCGGAATCAAGACGACTGAAGCGCCGCACTATCAGCGTGTCGTATGGCAGCGCGAGCAAGAACGGCTGCAGCAGGGATTGCCGGATCGCGCCGTTGAACGCCGGCGGCAGCTCCGGGCGCCGCGAAGCGTGAGCGACGGCAACGGATTCGTGTTCGTCGACCACATCGGCAACATCTGTCCCAGCGGATTCCTCCCGGTCGAGTGCGGCAACGTCCGAACGAGCGATCTTGGCGAGGTGTATCGCACCGATGACGTATTCACACGGCTGCGCGACGAGAGTGCGCTGCTGGGGAAGTGCGGACAGTGCCGCTTCCGAGCCCTCTGCGGTGGGTCGCGCGCGCGGGCGTTCGCGGCGACCGGCGCCGTCATGGCATCGGACCCGCTGTGCGCGTACCAGCCTGGACAGGCGACCGAAGCGCTCGTCGCGCAGCATTGAGGAGGACACCGTGACCGGCATTGACACGCCATTCAGGCTTCGTCCGATCATGCGACAGGGCACCGCTTCGTCTGTTGCGGAAACCTGGCTCCGTTGTGCAACCATCGAGCAGGCGCGGGCGGCCGTGAAGCCGATGTATCGCGACGATCGCGTCCTACGGGTCTTCGTCGTGACGGATGAGTTATCGCCGCGGTTCGTGGAATGGGTCGAACGGTAACATCACCGGCGTGGGGCCGGCC
>DASQHH010000758.1:0-4778 GCA_035632195.1 Vicinamibacterales bacterium | reverse complement strand
CCTGGACGCCATCCCCGGATTTGCGGAGCGCGTCTCGGTGCCGCCGGGGCTGACCGGCATCGCGCAGATTTACGCGCCGCGCGATGTCACGCGCCGGCAGAAGTTCCGCTTCGATCGCCTCTATATACGCAGGCAGTCGTTTCTGCTCGACCTGCGGTTGATTCTGCTGTCGTTCTGGATCACGTTCCGAGGGACATGGGAAGCGCGGGAAAAGAAGTTCTAGGCCATTACGCAGCCAAGCAGATTTACTGCAAGAACCGGCTGATCGCGTGGAGCCACCGAAGCCGGTTCGAGAAGGGGCTGGAGCTGGCGACGATGTTCCGCGGCCGGCGTCTGCTCGATTACGGCTGCGGCGACGGCACCTTCCTGGCGATGCTGTGTGAAACAGCCGACCGGCCGGCCGCCGCCGTCGGTGCCGAGATCGACGATGCCCAGGTCGACGATTGCCGGGCGCGGCTCGGCGGCCTCCCGGGAGTCACGTTCGAGCGCATCGACCGTCTGGACGGCGACGGTCACCGCGCCGCGTACGACGGCGTCGTCTGCATGGAAGTCCTCGAACACGTCGTCGATCTCGATGCGGTCGTCGACCGGATCCATAGCGTGCTCGCGGCGGACGGGATGCTGATCGTGAGCGTGCCCGTGGAAACCGGTCTGCCGCTGCTCGTCAAACAGACGGCGCGTCGCGTCGCGGGCTGGCGCGGCATCGGCGACTACTCGTGGACGAGTGCATACACACTGCGCGAGTATGTCGACGGCGTGTTCGCAGGCCGCGCGCAGCATATGACGCGGCCCGTCTACAACGTCGACGGACCGGGTCATCCCTTCCACGATCACAAAGGATTCAACTGGAAGGCGCTCAGGGACCGCCTATCGCACCGCTTCGCCGTCGAGCGCGTGATGGCGTCGCCCTTTCCGCTCCTGGGGTGTCAATTTGCTACGCAGGTGTGGTTCGTAGCGCGAAAGAAAACCGTATAATCGACGCGCCACCCGGATGAAAGTTCAGGACGTCATCGTCGTCGGCGGAGGCCCTGCCGGTCTGTACGCCGGGTGGCAGCTCGCCCGATCAGGCGCCGCTGTGACGCTCTTCGAGGAACACCCGACGAGCGGGGAGCCGGTCCACTGCACGGGCGTGCTGGCGGCGGACGCGTTCAAGGAGTTCGATCTTCCAAAGGGATCGATTCTGAATCCGCTGCGAACCGTCCGCTTTTTCGCGCCCTCTGGCGAGACTGTCGAGTATTCCACGCCGACGACCGAAGCCGTCGTCATCGATCGCATCCGGTTCGATCGCGAACTGGCCGACGCGGCTGCCGCCGCCGGTGTGACCGCGCAGTATGGCGACCGCGTGACGTCGGTCGAGGTCGATGCGTCCGGGGTGACCGTGACCGCCGGCGGCACGACGCTGCGCGGCCGGGCGTGTGTGCTGGCCTGCGGGGCCAGTTATGCTGTCCACCGGCGCCTCGGCCTCGGGATGCCGAGGTTGATGCTGCATTCAGCGCAGGCGGAGGTGCCGGCCGACGAACCCGGAGACGTCGAAGTCCATTTCGGATCGTCGATCGCGCCGCGCGGTTTCGCGTGGGCGGTGCCGGTCCGGCGCGAACGGCCGTACGTCCGTGTGGGCGTGATGTGCGAGAGCGACCCGGGCAGTCATTTCAACCGCATGCTCGACGCCATCGCGCATCGCTGGCGCGTGGATCGCGCGGCGCGGTGTGTGCCGCGCCAGAAGATCCTGCCGCTGGCGCCGCTCGAACGCACCTACGCCGGCCGCGTGGTGGTGCTCGGCGACGCGGCGGGCCTCGTGAAGCCGACGACCGGCGGCGGCATCTACTACAGCCTCCTCAGCGCGGCGATCGCGGCCGAAACCCTCACGTCGGCGTTGATGCGCGACGATCTGTCCGCCGCCAGCCTATCGGACTATCAGGCGCGCTGGCGTAGGCGGCTCGGCTCCGAATTGCGGTGGCAGCTCGTTCTCCGGCGCATCGCCCAGCGGCTGAGCGACGCGCAGATCGACGGCCTCTTCGAGCTCGCCCGCACCGATGGGCTGATGCCGCTCGTCCGCCGGACCGCCGCCTTCAACCACCACCGCGAGTTCATCGTCGCGCTCCTGAAACACCCGCCCGCTCGTCGCGTGCTCTTCCGGGCCGCGCTCACGTAACGCGCTCGAGCGTCTCGTAGCGGCGCGCCCCGTCGACGTCGACATCGCCGACGACGACGCGGCCGTCGCACACCAGCCAGGCGTGGGCGTCGATCGCCCGCCCGACCGTTTCCCCGCTCCGCACTCCAAACCGCATCGATGACTCGTATCCGCGACGGCGGAGCAGTGCCTGCGCGGCGAGCGCCTCGACAAGGCAGGTCATCCACGGCAGTCGCCGGGCGACGCCCGTCACGGCCGCGGCGATTCGATTGGTGTCGCCGGGGACGCCTGCGGTCCGCAGCCGTACGCCACGTCCGGCGACGAGCCGGGCGACGGCCGAGTAGGGAAGCGTCCACAGTCCGACGCGGACGGCGACGAGCGCGCTCGCGGCTTCGAGCACGGTGCGTCGATCCCGGTGACGGGCGAACGCCGCGCCAGCCTCGAGGGCCGGCTGCAGACCGACTGCGCCGAAGAACAGCAGAACGAACTCCATCGGCGCGCGATATCGTGTGGCAGGGAAATACAGCGCGTGCACGGCGAGGAAGGTTGCTGCGACGCACCAGAGGAATCGGTCGCGTCTGAAGAAGTCGCCGCGGCGCCGGTAGACGCCGAACGCCGTCGCGATCAGCACCATCGACTGCCACACGGCATAACCAGCCACCACCAGCGGCGGGCGGGAACGCGGGTGTTCCACGCCGACAAAGCGACCGTCTGCGTCGATCACCGCGCGTGTGGCTTCCGTGGCCGTCCTGTAGGGCACGATTCGCGGCGACAGCAGGTAGCCGACGTTGCGCACCTTCAGCGCGAGCGCTGCGGCGGGCGACGCGCGCATCCACGCGAGCGCCCGCCGCGCGAGCACCTCGTCTGCGGCGCGGTCGAACCGGACATCGTCGGACGACAGCGATGTCGAGCGCCTCACGATTGCTGCGGCGTACGGCTGCAGCAGATCGACGTCGTCTCCAGGAATCAGCGCAGCGCTGTACGGCGAGTTTCCGACGAACAGGTTGAGACCGCTGCGCGTCGGCCACCACGAGCCGTTCACCAGGTGGTTGCGAATCGGCAGCGGCGCGACGAGCAGCGCGGTGACGGTCACGGTCAGCGCCGGCCGGATCTGGCGGGAGGCGGCCATCATGATCGCCGCGAGCGGAAGAATCGGAAGGGCGGCCGTCCGCGCGAGAATCGTTGCGCCCAGGCACACGCCGGCGATGGCGGCATCGGTGGCCGTCTCGAGCGCAGCGGTCTTCGCGACGAACGCGAGCAGCAGGGTCGTTGCCAGAGCCGATTCGCTGAGGAGCGCCGATTCGCGGACGAGGAGCGGATCGAGCGCGAATAGAATTCCTGCCAGGGCGGCGACCCGCTCGTCGTTCGCGAGCGACGAAGCGAGCCGGTATATGCACACCGCCCCAAGCGAGGCGACAACCACCTGCAGCAACTGGACGACCGGTCCGCGATCGAATGCCAGAACGCGGCACGCCGCGAGGAACAGCGGATACAACGGCTCGTAGTCCGTCGTCGGATGGCCGGCGAGGCCCAGGGAGTGATCGTGCAGCAGTCCATCCGCGAGTGCCCATGGCACACCCGTGAACGAAGGCCGCGCTGCGGCGAGATAGGCGAGACGCGCCAGCGCGGCCAGCAGGGCGATCATCAGCGCGCCCCGTCCAGATCGACGTCGTCGTGATTCGTCGGCTACACTCACCGTCATCCGTGACTGAAAACCGGCGCGTCGAAGCGCTGCTGTTCGCGCTGGCGCTCGCGCCGCGGCTGCTGTATCTCGCGATCGCCCGATCGCCATTCGAAAACTACAACTGGAATCTCGCCGGAAGCCTCTTAACCGATGGATCATTGAGCATCGGCGGCGTGAAGACAACCGCTTTCGAGCCGCTGTACCCGCTCTTCCTTGCCGCGTCCCGATTCGTCACGGGCGATCGCTGGGTTGGCGTTCAGGCGATTCAGTGCGCGCTGGGCGCAGCCGGCGCGGTGCTCCTGTATCGGCTCGCCGTGACGCTCACCGGGCGGCCGCGCGTCGGCATCGCCGCCGCCACGCTGTACGCGATCTATCCGCTGATGGTGCGCTACGCCGTCAACATCAGCGATGCGACGCTGATGACCGTGCTCGTTCTGGCGTTCGCGCTCGAGTTCACCGGTGTGGAGACGAGGGCGCGGGCCGCGCGGGCAGGCGCGTGGCTCGGCCTGATGATGCTGACGCGCGCGATGACCCTTCCATTGGTCTGCAGTTCGGTACTGCTGTGGCGCGCCGGCAGGCGGCAGGGAGCCGCGGTGTTCACGGCAACGGCTCTTCTCGTCGCCGCTCCCTACGGCCTCAGAAACTACGCGCTGAACGGCTGGATGCTGCCCACGCGCGGAGGACTGAACCTGTTCCTGTCGAATTGTTTGTATACGGCGCGGCTGATGCCGGACTTCGGACTCGACCTCCTCGAAGACTACGCCCACCAGATGCTCGAACGGCGTGTACCCGCGGTCGGCGTGCCGTCGCCCCGCCTCGAGCGCATGGAAGACGAGGTGTACACGCGGCTGGCGCTCGAGCACATGGAATCCGACCCGGCCGGAACGATTCGAATGCGCCTGCTCAGCCTCTGGTACTTCTTCTCGCCGACGCTTGTTCCGTACCACGATCCGACCGTCGACT
>DASQHH010000757.1:0-6518 GCA_035632195.1 Vicinamibacterales bacterium | reverse complement strand
AAGACCGGAAAGACCAGACGGTATACGCTGGTCGGCGATCACAACTTCAGCGATGACGTTGGCCATCGCGTCCGCGTCAACGGCGTCGTCGGCAAGAAGACGATCAACGCCGCTTCGGTGAGCACGATTGCGTCGAGCTGCGACGCAAAATAGCGCGGGTCTCCAGACCCGCGGAAGGGGGGCTTAGCCCCCCTTTTTCTTCTTCTGCTGCTCCTTCTTCTCGTCTTCCTGCCGCTTCTGAACGGCGTCCCGCTCCTGCTTCTGCCGCTCCTGCACGGCCTTCGCCTCGTTCTGATGCTGCTGCTTGAGCGCTGCGCGCTGACGTGGGTCGGCAGCCGCCTTCTCGTCAGCCTGCTGTCGCGCCTGCATCTGCGCGCGCTCGGCGGCGTGACGCGCATCGATCTGCGCGCGTTCCTGCGCGTGCTTCGCGTCCAGTTCCTGCGCGGATGGTCCGGGCGCGGGCGGGGCCGGCGGCGGCTGCGTCCGTGGCGCCTCGCGTTCGGGCGGCCGTGAGGCCTGCGGCGGCTGCGGAGGCGGTGGCGGCGGTTGCGGTGCCCGCGGAGGCGGCGCCGGCTGCGCGGGGGCGGGCCGCGGCGGTGCGGGCTGCGGCGGCGCAGGCTGCGTCCGCGGCGCCTCGCGCTCTGCCGGCCGCGTTCCGCTGGTCGGCGCAGGCTGCGCCTCGCGCCGGTTCTCGGGAGCGGCGTTGCGCGGCGCTACCTGACGGACCAGCGGCGGCCGCGTTGCTGCGGCGGCCGGAGCCGGCGGAGGCGTCCGCGCGACGACCGGACGATTGACGGCAGCCGCCGGCGGTGCCGGCGCACGGCGCGCCGCTTCGCCGACGCGGCTCGCGCGCGGATCCGGCTGCACCGGCGGCGTGTGTGCGACGACCGGGGCCGCCTGCACCGCCTCGCGCGGCACCGCCACGGCCGCGCGCGCAACCGGCTGCGCCCGAACGAACGTATCGCGGGGCACCGCGGTCACGGCGCCGGGCACCGCCCGGTTGACGTATCTGATGTTCGTCACGTTGATGGTCGTGACGTTCGTCACGACGACGTTCGGCCGGTTGACGGCAGTGACGTAGACCGGCGACACGCGGTAGGCCGGGACGTAGACTTCGTGCGGACCGAGGGGGAACCACGCGACCGGCTCGCTGCCGAACCGGAGCGACGCGCTCCAGCTGCCTCCGCCGACGAACGCGACGAGCGCCGGCGCATAGACCGGTCGCTCGACCCGTGCTCCCGGAATCCAGACCCAGCCGACGCCTTCGGCGTGCGCCCAGCGACCGTAGTGGAACGGTGCAAAGCCCCACGGCTCCTCGTCGATCCACGTCCAGCCCCACGGGTCGACCCACATCCAGCGCCCCTCGCGGTACGGCACCCACTCGGCGCGCACGCGCGGCACCCACACCTGTCCATACTCGCCGACCTCGCGCCATGCACCGTACTGATCGAGATCGTCGTAGCCGATCAGCTCCGGCGACACGTATCGCGCGGCCGCGGCGTTCTCGGCGCGGCGATCGCGCGTGAGGCACCAGTCCTCGAAGTCGTCGATTCGGACCGCTCCGACCGTTTCGGCTCTCACCGAGTCGATGCCGATCAGCTGCACCGATTCGTTCCCGCGCACTTCATAGGCGCCCGCGTCGGTCGTCACGTCGGCATCGCCGCGCCGCACCGTGACGGTCGTCGCGTCGCCGGTGTCGGTGACGTCGACGCGGTAGAACCCCGGTTGCAGGAGCGCGATCGCGCCGTTCGGCGTGTCGATTTCCACCGTGTCGTCGGCGGAGTAGACGCGGACGGCGAGCGTGCCCTGCGTGACGCGCAGCTGCGCGGCCCGGTCGTCGAGATTGAGAATGCTGAAGTCCGTGTACGGTCCGAGCCGCACCGTCGCGGCGCCGAGCTCGAGCTCGGTCCGCGCGGAGCGATCGGTCCAGACGTGATCGCCGATGGTCAGCGGATAGTTGATCGGCGCATCTGTCCACTCATCAACGGCGCCAGGACGATACGACACGGACCCGGCGACGAAGCTGATGCGTGCGACCCGCGCCGGCGGATCGGCCAGCGCATTCGTGGCCGAAATTGCGAGGATCGTGAGCGCGACCGCAAACAAACGATAAATGGTTCGAGTCATGGTTCAGGTCTCTTCGTCCGTTTATGCAAGAATCGAGACAGATGGCCGACCCCGTATTTCCGACACTGACCGGTGCCCAAATCGACCGCGTCGCCGCGCACGGACGTCGCCGGACGGTGACGGCAGGCGAGGTGCTGGTCGAAGTCGGGGACAGCGACATTCCATGGTTCGTCCTCGTCCGAGGCGCGCTGCAGGTCGTGCGTCCCGATCAGGATGGCCGCGAAGACGTGATCGTGACCCACGCGCCCGGTCAGTTCACCGGCGAGAGCAACATGATCACCGGCCGGCGCGCGCTCGTTCGCGTCCGCGCCACGGAGGACAGCGAGGTCGTCCATCTCGCGCGAGAGGAGCTGCAGGCGCTCATCCAGACCGACTCGGATCTGAGCGCGATTCTGATGCGCGCGTTCATCCTGCGGCGCCAGCGTCTGATCGAGGGGCATTACGGCGACGTCGTCGTCGTCGGTTCGACCCACTCCGCGGCGACGCTCCGCGTGCGCGAATTCCTGCAGCGCAACGGCCATCCGCACCAGTACGTCGATCTCGATCGCGACCCTCAGGCGCAGGAGCTCATCGACCACTTTCACGTGTCCGTCCACGACGTGCCGGTTCTGATATGCCGAGGCACGAGCGTGCTGAAGAACCCGTCGAACAAGCAGATAGCCGACTGCCTCGGTTTCAACGACTCGATCGACCGCGGACACGTCCGCGACGTCGTCGTCGTCGGCTGCGGGCCGGCCGGACTCGCGGCCGCCGTCTACGCCGCGTCGGAAGGGCTCGACGTGCTCGTGCTCGAATCGAACGTCCCCGGCGGCCAGGCCGGCTCGAGCTCCAGGATCGAGAACTACCTCGGATTCCCGAACGGCGTGTCCGGAGAGGAGTTGACTGCGCGCGCGTTCGCGCAGGCCGCGAAGTTCGGCGCGGAGGTGATGGTCGCCAAGGGCGCCGTGCGGCTGGCGGGGCCCGGACGTCCGTACCGCATCCAGATCGACGGCGGCGAAACCGTTGCCGCGCGGGCGATCATCATTGCGACCGGGGCCCAGTATCGCAAGCCATCGTCGCTGTCGAACCTTTCGCGGTTCGAGGGCGCCGGCGTCTACTACGCCGCCACGCAGATGGAGGCGCAGCTCTGCAAAGGCGAAGAAATCATCATCGTCGGCGGCGGCAACTCCGCGGGCCAGGCGGCGGTCTTTCTGGCCGAGCAGGCAAAGCGCGTCCACATGCTCGTCCGAAAGGACGGTCTTGCCGCTACGATGTCGAAGTATCTGATTCAGCGGATCGAGGCGGGCAATCCCCACATTGAGGTGCGGCCCCGGACGGAGATCGTCGCGCTCGAGGGCAATGGACAGCTGCAGCGCGTGCGGTGCCGGAACAATCAGGACGGCGCCGAGCAGGTGCACGCCTGCCGACACGTGTTCATGATGACCGGCGCCGATCCCAACACGCGCTGGCTCGCGCACTGCGTGGCTATGGACGACAAGGGATTCGTGAAGACCGGGCCGGACATCCGCGCGGAAGAACTGGCGGCCGCGCAATGGGCGCTCAAGCGCTCTCCGTTTCTCCTCGAGACGAGCATTCCCGGCATCTTCGCCGTCGGGGACGTGCGGTCGGGCAACGTCAAGCGCGTCGCGTCGGCGGTCGGAGAGGGATCGATCGCCGTGTCATTCGTCCACCAGGTGCTGTCCAATGCCTAACGATTCCTGTTCTCACATCGGAGCTGTCAAGTCGGTGAAACACGCCAAACGGCGCGAGTGCGAGGAATGCGTCAAGATCGGCAGCGCGTGGGTCCATCTGCGGACCTGCCAGGAATGCGGACGCACGCTGTGCTGCGACTCGTCGCCGAACAAGCATGCATCGAAGCACGCGCGCGCGAGCAGCCATCCGGTCATCGCGTCAGCCGAGCCCGGCGAGCGCTGGCTGTATTGCTATCCCGACGACAGCTTTGCGGAGTACTGAAATGAGCACCGACGACGTCGACGAGACAGTGGAAGAGAGTTTTCCGGCAAGCGATGCACCGGCGAACACGGGGGAGACGGGCATCGGCCACGCGTCCACCGCCGGCGAGGGCGCCGTTGTCGACAACCCGGCGATGCATCGCTTCGTGCTGAATGTAGACGGCCGCACCGCCTTCCTCGAATACCAGCGCACCTCTGATACTTTCACGATTCTCCACACCGAAGTGCCCGAGGCGTTCCGCGGCCACAATTTCGGCGGCCGCCTGGTCGAGGCTGCCGTCGCCTCCGCGCACGCCGCCGGCCTGCGCCTCGTCGTCGTCTGTCCCTTCGCGCGCGCTTACCTGCGTAAGCATCAGGGCTGATGGCGGTGCGAGAGGCCGCTATCGCGAGAACGCTGCGATTTCGTGCTCCGCTCGTGCGAGGTGGCCCAGAACCGCGTCCGGCGTCGCCACTTCGAGCCCGCTCGTGCTGATACGAGCCGGGTTCGGGACGTTCTTCCACACGGCAAGGCTCTCCCTGAACCGTTCGCGTGCGGTCTGCCACTGCAGCACCTTCAGCGCACGATCGGTAGTGCGTTCGGCGCGTTTGGCGGCGACCAGGCCCTGACGAGTATAGGTGTCGGCAAGCGTGTACGCGAGCTCGTAGTCCTCCGGATCGCTTCTCACGAGCGGTTCGAGAAGTTGCCGTGACTCTTCGAATTCGCGCGAGGCCTGGTCGATGTCGCCAAGCGCTACCAGCGCGGATCCCAGACGGTCCGTCGTCATCGCGTAATACTCGGTGACCCGCGAACTGGCGTTGCTCGCTCGGACGACGTTGAGTGACGCCTTGCTGGCGGCGTACTGCTCTCGGGCTCCCCGAACGTCACCCTGGCGCTCGAGCCCTTCGCCGAGCCAGCCCCGAACCAGCATTTCCGTTGAGCGCACGAGCGGCGTCGCTGCCGTCTGGAGCCCGGCGATCCTGCCGAGAGCGTCGCGCATGTACGCGACTCCCTGGAGCGTGTGCCCCATCTCCACCAGCGCATGGCCAAGCTCGACATGGGTGGTAACTTGATGCTGGAGGATGAAGTCATTGTGCGGATCGGCGGCTGCCAACGCGTCCGTCTCATCGACGCCGGTTCGGTAGTAGTCGACCGCGGCCGCCGCGTTTCCGTCGATCAGCAGCAGATCGCCGATCTTGGAGTTGAGCGCCGACTGATTGATCAGCGCACGGCTGTTGTTGCCCCTTTCCGCGAGCCGCCGCAGGAGTGTGTCGGCTTGCTTGTACGCGTTCAGGGCTTCAGGCCGTCTTCCGGCCTTGAGGAAAGCGTCGCCGAGCGTCAGCTGGGCGTTGGCGTGGCGGAACTGCAGGCCTTCGTTGGACGGAACCAGCCCGATCGCGCGACTGCTGAGGGACAGCGTACGCTGCGCGTCGGCCACGGCGTCCTCCGCCCGGCCGGCTCTCCCGTTCAGTCCTTCGCCGACTTCGATCCAGACGAGGTCTGTCAGTGCGCGCAGTAGCGCATCGACGATCGCCATGTCCCTTGGCGCTGCGGCAGCCTCGCGATCGAGGATAGCAACGGCGCGCCTGGCAAAGGCCAGAGCCGACACGACGTCCCCAACCGACGCCAGCTCGAACGACGCATACTGGTCGTAGGCGACGCCCAACCCCACTTGATCCTGTGGATTGCCTGGGTTGTCTCGTGCGAGTGCCTCGCGCAGCGAAACGGCTTTCTCACGGCTCGCACGTGCTGCGTCGACGCGACCGAGGTTGGACGTCGTTCCGTCACCCTCGAGCGTGCCGACGCGATCGTAGGCCGTCGCGAGCTCGCGCATCAGGTCGGGCTCGTTGGTGGATTCCTTCGCCAGGCTGTCGAGATACTCCAGCGAGCGCCGCAGAATCAGCTGCCGCGCGTCGGTGGCCCCCGGAAGGTTTGCGATGGAGTCGTGCACCTCGAACAGCAGGGAATTTGCCAGCTTGCGCACGTCGTTGAAACGCGCGTCGGCCCGGCGCCGATTGGCCTCGGCGACGCGCGCCTCGCGGGCGGTCACGACGATGCCGGTGACGAGCGTGACGAAGACGAGAACCGCGGCGGCCACCGCCGCCCGGTGCCGGCGGGTGAACCGGCTTGCCAGATACGTCCACGTGCCTCTGCGCGCCAGTACTGGCCGGCCGTCCAGATGCCGTCGAATGTCGTCCGCGAAGTGATCGACTGACGCGTAGCGCTTATCCGGTTCCTTGCGCAGCGCTTTCAGCACGATGGCATCCAGATCGCCTCGCAGTTCGCGGGCGAACGCCGTGGCGACCGCACTCGGCCGGTCCGCGTCGTGGGTCGTGATCGCATCAGCGAGCGCCGCGGACGACGACCGTTGCTCTGTGCCGTATGGCAGTCGGCCGGTCAGGAGCTGATACAGCACGACGCCCAGCGCGTAGACGTCGCTCGCCGTCGACACGGGCTCGCCG
>DASQHH010000756.1:0-4349 GCA_035632195.1 Vicinamibacterales bacterium | reverse complement strand
GGGCGACGTCGTGCTGATGAACGCGGGCGCCGCGCTCTTCATCGCCGGCGCCGCGAGCTCCATCGAGGACGGGATCGTGGCCGCGTCGCGCGCCATCGATCGCGGCGACGCGCGAACGACACTTGCCCGGCTCGTGTCGATTTCGACGGCGGAGGAATTTGCGGGAGGGGTCGCGTGACGCAGACGGCCGACCTGCTGGACGCGATTGTGGCGGCGACGCGGCGGACCGTCGAAGTCCGCCGTGAGCGCGAGTCGACGGAGTCCCTCGAACGACGCGCGGCGGCGTCATCCGTCCTGCCGGGGCGGTTCCACGCCGCGCTCGCTCGAGCCGAAAAGACGCCGAACGTGATTGCGGAGTGCAAGCGCCGGTCTCCGTCACGCGGCGTGCTCCGGGCCGACTACGACGCCGCGGCCATTGCGCGCGGATACGCGGCCGCCGGCGCGGCGGCGATTTCGGTCCTGACGGAGCCGACGTTCTTCGACGGTTCGCTCGCGGACCTCGCGGCCGTTCGCGCGGCCGTCGACGTTCCGCTGCTGCGCAAGGACTTCGTCGTCACCGAGTACCAGCTTCTCGAGGCGCGCGCCAACGGCGCGGATGCCGTCCTGCTCATCGTCGCCGGGCTTGCGCAGGATCGGTTGAAGGCGCTTCACGCGCAGGCAGCGGCGCTCGGTCTCGACGTCCTCGTGGAAGTCCACGATGAGACCGAGCTGGACCGCGCGCTCGACGCGGGAGCGGGCATCATCGGCGTGAACAACCGGAACCTGCGCACGCTCGCTGTCGACGTCGCCGTGTCCGAACGGATAGCGCCGAGGATTCCGTCGGACGTCGTTGCCGTCTGCGAAAGCGGACTGAAGACCTCAGAGGATCTCCGGCGATTTCGGGGGTTCGGCTACCGGGCGTTCCTGATTGGCGAGCGACTCATGACGGAACAGGATCCGGGCGCTGCGCTCAGCCGGGTATTGATGTCATGTTCGTGAAGATCTGCGGCATCACACGGATCGAGGACGCGCACGCCGCCGTCAGTTTCGGCGCTGACGCGGTCGGCTTCGTGTTCTGGCCGAAGAGTCCGCGGTTCATCGATCCGTACCGCGCGAGGGCGATCGCGGCGTCGTTGCCGCCGTTCGTGACCGCCGTGGGACTGTTCGTCAACCAGCCGCCGGACCACATCGCGAGCGTCGCGAGCCTGGTGCGTCTCGGAGCGGTGCAGCTCCACGGGGACGAAACGCCGTCGGTTGCCGTCCGGGTCGGGCGACCGGTGGTCCGTGCGCTGTCGCTGCAGGCTGCGGCGCTGGAACTGGACGCGTGGCCGCCGCAGGTCACGATTCTGCTCGACGCACACGATCCCGAACGGCGCGGCGGGACGGGGCGGACGATCGACTGGGACGAGGCCGCGGGCATCGCGTCGCGCCGCCGGATCGTCCTGGCCGGGGGACTGAATCCGGAGAACATTGCCGAAGCGGTCGATCGGGTGCGGCCGTTCGGCGTCGACGTCTCGTCCGGCGTGGAGAGCGCCGCCGGGATCAAGGACATCGGGCGCCTGCGGGCGCTCTTTGAGAAGTTGCATGGCAGTGCAGACCCCATCACGGCGCGATCCTGATTCGCGCGGATATTTCGGCGAGTTCGGCGGACGCTACGTCCCCGAAACCCTCGTCGAGCCCGTCGAGGAACTCGAGCGCGCCTATCTCGCGGCACGCGACGACGCGGCGTTTCGCGGAGAACTCGAACGGCTGCTGACGCATTACGTCGGGCGGCCGACGCCCATCAGTGAAGCGGCCCGCCTGACGCAGGCTGCCGGCGGGGCGCGGATATTCCTCAAACGCGAGGACCTGACGCACACCGGCGCGCACAAGATCAACAACGCGCTGGGCCAGGCGCTGCTTGCGGCCCGGATGGGAAAGCGGCGGATAGTCGCGGAGACGGGCGCGGGACAGCACGGCGTCGCGACCGCGACGGCATGCGCGCTGCTGGGCCTCGAGTGCCACGTGTACATGGGCGCCGAGGACATGGATCGGCAGTCGCTGAATGTGTTCCGGATGCGGCTGCTCGGCGCCGAAGTCTGCCGGGTCGACGCAGGCAGCCGCACGCTGAAGGACGCCATCAACGAAGCGATGCGGGACTGGGTGACCAACGTTACGACCACGTACTACCTGCTCGGTTCCGTGCTCGGGCCGCATCCATATCCGCTGATGGTTCGCGAGTTCCAGTCGGTCATCGGCCGCGAGGCGCGCCGGCAGATCGTCGAGCTGACAGGCCGGCTGCCGGACGTCATAGTGGCGTGCGTCGGCGGCGGCAGCAATGCGATGGGGATATTCGATGCATTCGTGGGCGACGAGGCCGTGCGCCTGATCGGCGTCGAAGCAGGCGGCGAGCAGATTGTCCGGGGCCGGCACGCCGCGCGGTTCGCCGGTGGCAGCACGGGCGTGCTGCAGGGCACCCGGACGTTCGTGCTGCAGGACGATGATGGGAATATCGATCTGACGCATTCGATCTCGGCCGGTCTCGATTACGCGGCGGTGGGGCCGGAGCACGCGTGGCTGCGCGCGCTCGGCCGCGCGGAGTACGCGCACGTCACCGACCGGGAGGCGCTCGACGCGTTTCAACGGCTCGCCCAGCTGGAGGGCATCCTTCCCGCGCTCGAATCGGCTCACGCGGTCGCGCACGCGACCGCGATTGCGCCGCAGCTCGGACGCGAGGCGGTGCTGCTCGTGAATCTGTCGGGTCGCGGCGATAAGGACGTCCAGACGGTGGAGAAGGCGCTGCATGTCCAGGATCGCTGACGCGTTCGCGCGCCTCCGCACCGAGCATCGCCCCGGACTGGTGACGTATGTCACCGCCGGCGATCCGGATCTGGGGCGATCCGGTGAGATTCTGAAGGCGCTCGATCGGGCGGGTGCGGACGTGCTCGAGGTCGGCGTTCCCTTCTCCGACCCGCTGGCAGACGGTCCCGTGATTCAGCGTGCCACAGAGCGGGCGCTCGCCTCAGGCACCAATCTGCGCCGCGTCCTCGACCAGCTGGAACGCCTCCGTCCAGACCTGCGGGCGCCGGTGGTCGTCTTCAGCTACGCGAATCCGCTGCTGCGCCTCGGCGTGGACGCGTTTGCTCGCCGGGCGGCTGCCGCCGGAGTCGACGGCGTCCTCGCGCTCGATTTGCCGATAGAAGAAGCGGGCGAATTCCGGGACATCCTCGCGAGACACGGGTTGGACACCATCTTCCTCCTGAGCCCGACGACGACCGACGAACGCATCCGGCGCGCGGCAGGGCTTGGCCGCGGCTTCCTCTACGGGATATCGCGCCTTGGGGTCACCGGCGCGAGGGATACGGTGGCGTCAGGCGCCGAAGCGTTGGTGAAACGGATCCGCGCCCATACGGCGCTGCCGATCGCGCTGGGGTTTGGGATCTCGCGGCCGGAGCATGTGGCCGAGGTCGCGGCATACGCTGATGCCGCCGTTGTCGGCAGCGCGCTGGTCTCGAAGATTGCCGAAGGCGGGTCGACGTCCGAGCTCATCGATCGGGTGGAAGGCTATGTCCGGTGGCTGAAAGGTGCGGCGCATGCGCACGCTTGACGAGCTGCGAGAAGACATCGACCGCGTCGACGAAGTGCTCGTGCGCCTGCTGAACGAGCGCGCGCGGGTCGCCGTCGAGATTGGACGCGTCAAGAAGGAGCAGGGGGTCGAGGTCTACCAGCCGGAGCGCGAAAAGCAAGTGCTCGCGCACGTGCGAGGCGTCGCCTGCGAGGGGCCGCTGGGGCCGGACGCCATCGCGCGGCTGTTCGAACGAATCATCGACGAGGCGCGGCGCCTCGAGCGGCGTGCCGTGCATGGCGAAGAAGCGAAATGAGGGCGATATGGTCGTAGTGATGGAAGAACGAGCCTCCGAAGCCCAGATCGAGAAAGTGGTCGCGCGGCTCGTGGAGATGGGGATGGATGTCCACCGGTCGACGGGCGTCGAGCGGACGGTGTTGGGCGCCGTTGGACAGGGACATCCGGATGCGGGGTTGATTGAGATGCTCGACGGAGTTCATGAAGTGCTGCGCATTTCGTCGCCGTACAAGCTGGCCAGCCGTACCTTCAAACCGGAAGGGACCGTCGTGAACGTCGGAGACGTCCGCGTCGGCGGCGACGAAGTCATCGTGATGGCCGGACCGTGCTCGGCGGAGAACGAGAAGCAGGTGCGGGCGACCGCGACCGCGGTCCGCCGCGCGGGCGCGAAGATCTATCGGGGCGGGGCGTTCAAGCCGCGCAGCTCCCCGTACAGCTTTCAGGGTCTCGGCGAGGAAGGCCTTCGAATGCTGCGCGACGCGTGCAACGCGGAGAATCTGAACCTCGCGACCGAGATCATGGATCTCAG
>DASQHH010000755.1:0-7062 GCA_035632195.1 Vicinamibacterales bacterium | reverse complement strand
AATATCCCCAGCTCGAAATTCTCGGTGTTCGCGATGGACGAGTTCTTTCAGCCGAACACGAATGTCGCCACGAATCCGCTCGACTTCTATCACGTCATTGGAGGTGTCGCGTACAGGGTGAGTCCGCGCTGGCGCTTCGCCGTGTCGACGCAGCACGTGATCTACAAACAGGACCAGTTCACGTATCCCGCGGCGTCACTGGCGCTGTTCAGCCCGACGCTCGCGGCGGCGAATCCCGGAGGCATCGCGAATGCCGTGCCGGCCGGCATCAACGCCAAGTTCCTGAGCTTCGAGTTCACGTTCTAGAGGAGGAGGGGAGAAGACATCATGAAGCGCACCAGAGTCTGGACAGCGGTCGTCGTCCTCGCGGCGGGCGCGACGCTCGCGGCGCAGACGATGCGGATCAACGGGGGCGGCGCGACGTTCCCGAACCCGATCTATTCGAAGTGGTTCAGCGAGTACAACAAGCTGCACAAGAACGTCGAGATCAATTACCAGTCGCAGGGCTCGGGCTTCGGCATCACGCAGCTGACGCAGGAGACGGTGTTCTTCGGCGCGAGCGACGGCCCGATGACCGACCAGCAGCTCAAGGCGGCGCCCGGCCCGATCCTCCACTTCCCGACGGTGCTCGGAGCCGTCGTGCCGGTCTACAACGTCGCCGGCGCGGGCGAGTTGAAGTTCACCGGACAGGTCCTCGCCGACATTTACCTCGGCAAGATCACGAAGTGGAACGACCCGGCGATTGCGAAGCTGAACGCGGGCGTCAAACTTACGGCGACGGACATCACGGTGGTGCATCGCGCCGAAGGATCGGGCACGACCTACATCTGGGTGGACTATCTGTCGAAGGTTTCACCCGAATTCAAATCGAAGGTCGGCGTGGCGGCCTCCGTCAACTGGCCGGCTGGCGTCGGCGGCAAAGGCAACGAGGGCGTCGCGGGCCTCGTCACGCAGACTCCGGGCTCGATCGGCTACGTCGAGTTGATCTATGCGCTGCAAAATAAGATCGCATACGGCTCGGTGCAGAACGCCGCGGGCGACTTCCTCAAGGCGTCGATCGAAGGCGTGACGAAGGCGGCGGCGGGAGCCGTCGCGAACATGCCCGCGGACTTCCGCGTGTCGATCACGAACGCGCCGGGCAAAGGCGCGTATCCGATCTCGTCGTTCACCTGGCTGCTGATGTACGAGAACCCGAAGGACAAGGCGCAGGCGAAGACGATGGTCGATTTCGTGAAGTGGGCGCTGACCGACGGTCAGAAGTACTGCGCTGACCTCGGCTACGCTCCGCTGCCGGCGGAAATCGTGAAGATGGAAATGTCGGCGCTGGGGAAGATCAAGGTTTCGTAGGCGCTCGGCTGAAGCCTCGCGCTCCGGCGTTTGGAGCAGGACGCTCGGCTGAAGCCTCGCGCTCCAGCGTTTGGAGCTTCGCGCTCCTCGCGCTCCGGAGCGCGAGCCTTCAGGCGAGCGAAGAGGGGATGAACCGTTCGAGAGACTGGGGTTTCCGGCTGGGGACGGGCGCGTTCGCGCTCGTCCTCGTTCTCATTGTCTGTACCATCGGCGTCGTGCTGGTGCGCGATTCGATGGTCTCCATCGAGAAGTTCGGCCTGAACTTCTGGCGCACCCAGATTTGGGATCCTGTGTCCGGCGAGTTCGGCGCCCTCCCCTTCATCTGGGGCACGCTTTACTCGTCGGTGCTGGCCATCCTCATCGCGGCGCCGATTGCGATTGGCATCGCTGTGTTCACCTCCGAACTGAGCCCGGCGGTCCTGCGCCAGCCTCTCGTGTTTCTTACGGAGCTGCTCGCGGCGATTCCGTCGATCGTCTACGGCCTCTGGGGCATGTTCGTTCTGGTGCCGCTCGTCCGCAGCGTCGAGACGTCGCTGCCCGACGCTGTGCGTCAGCTGCCGCTCTTCAGCGGCCCGCCGCTCGGTCTCGGCATGCTGTCGGCGGCGCTGATCCTGGCGATCATGGTCATTCCGTTCACCTCGTCGATCTCGCGCGAGGTGCTCAAGTCGGTGCCGCTCGCGCAGCGGGAGGCGGCCTACGCGCTCGGCGCCACGCGGTTCGAAGCCATCCGCGCGGCCCTCTTCTACGGCCGCACCGGCATCGTCGGCGCCATCATGCTCGGGTTCGGCCGCGCGCTCGGGGAGACGATGGCGGTCACCATGGTGATCGGCAATACGCCGAAGGTGGCGCTGTCGCTCTTTGCGCCGCAGTACACGATGTCCGCCGTGATCGCGAACGAATTCACGGAGGCTGCCGGGCCGCTGTATATCGGCGCGCTCATCGAGATCGGCCTCGTGCTCTTCGTCATTACGCTGGCAGTGAATTCCATGTCGCGGCTGCTGATCTGGAGCATGGCGCGCAGCTCACGCAGCGCTCCGGTGAGCACGCCCGAACCGACGGCGGCGGCCGCATGACGGCCTCCACCGCGCGCCGGAAGGCGGCGTCCACGCTGTTCGTCGGGTTCTGCGGGTTTACCGTGCTGCTCGCGCTGGTGCCGCTCGCCTTCATCTTGTTCTTCGTGGTGACGAAGGGGATCGGCTCGCTGTCGGTCAGTTTCTTCACCCACATGCCCGCGCCGGTCGGCGAGGCCGGCGGCGGCATGGCCAACGCCATCGTCGGCACGCTCATGCTGACGGCGCTCGCCGCGCTCATGGCGGTGCCGATCGGCATCGTCGCCGGCGTGTACATGTCGGAATACGCCGGGACTCGCTTCGCCTCGATCGTCCGCTTCGCGGCGGACACGCTCAACGGCGTGCCCTCCATCGTGATCGGCGTGTTCGCGTACGCGGTCGCGGTGCTTCCGTTCAAGCAGTTCAGCGCGATGGCGGGCGGCTTCGCCCTCGGGACGATGATGATTCCGATCATCGCGCGGACGACGGAGGAGCTGCTGCTGCTGGTGCCGGGATCGATGCGCGAGGGCGCGCTCGCGCTCGGCGCCTCACGCGCGCGGGCGGTGTTCAGCGTCGTCGTCCCGTCCGCGCTGCCGGGTATCATCACCGGCGTGATGCTGGCGCTGGCGCGCGTCGCCGGCGAGACGGCGCCGCTGCTTTTCACCGCCTTCAATAATCGCTACTTCACGACGAAGCTCACCGAACCCATCGCCTCACTGACCGTGCAGGTCTACACTTATGCGATCTCGCCATACGAAGACTGGCATCGCCAGGCGTGGGCTGGAGCGCTCGTGCTGGTGATGATCGTTCTCTCGTGCTCGCTAGCCGCCCGGCTTGCCACGAGGCGGATGGAGCGGATGCACGCCAGATAGGGACAGGGGAATTCAGAAGTCGGCAGTCGGAAGTCGGTAGTCGAAAGTCGGTCGTCGGAAGTCAGCGTGTTCTGCGAGCGCGACTGGGCTTTGGCTTCGACGTGCTCCTGGCCTTGCCCTTCTGATTCAGCGCGACGGCCGCGCGGATCAGATCCTTCAGCGCCTTCTCGTTTATCGTCTCGCCTTCGTGAATGTCGATCGCGCGGCGGACGTTGCCGTCGAGGCCGGAGTTGAAGAGACGCTTCGGGTCCTTAAGCGATGCGCCTCTGGCGAACGTCATCTTGACGACGCTCTTGTAGCTTTCGGCGGTGCAGACGATGCCGCCGTGCGAGAAAACTGGGGTGCCGGGATTGGTCGCCTTCGCCCACTTCCACTCTTCGACGATCTCGGGATCGGCTTCGTGGATCAGCGCGCGCACTCGCGCGAGCGTCTTGCCGCGCCAGTCCCCGAGCTCG
This sequence comes from Vicinamibacterales bacterium, assembly GCA_035632195.1. Lineage (GTDB taxonomy): Bacteria > Acidobacteriota > Vicinamibacteria > Vicinamibacterales > CAVVIG01 > DASQHH01. Next base: position 3,339 of record DASQHH010000755.1, on the reverse strand, counting down.
CTGATTCTGCCGTCGATGACTGCTGAAGCGTCTTCCACCGTCGCGGGCGTTTTCATCGCCTGAGCGTACTCCGCAACCTTCGCGCGTGAAAGCTCTTCTGCGTGTTCTCTGTCACGGAAACGGCAAGGGCGCGCGGGAGCCAGGAAGGACCCAGCCGCGCGCGAAGCGCGCGAGCTGGCAGACAGCGACTGCGCGCCCGTGTACGGACCGAACGCCGACCGGCGTTTGACCGGCTGCAGGAACGGATTTCGGCGCGAATGCTCCGCCGGGCGCGAGCAGCGGCCGACCGCCGGCCGCAGTGCGCATGAGCCGAGTGCGCGAGGCTCGGCGCGGCGTTAGCGTCTGGGGAACTGATCGGGGTTATTGGTAAAGAGCGCGTCTATGCCTAGATCGTACAGAAAGTGCGACATCTCGTCGCGGACGCTCGGGAACGCGGTCTTCTCGTCGGCGCGGAAGGTCCAGCAGGTGACGGTCAGCCCGAGGTCGTGCGCGGTCTTCACCAACTCGGGGTGCCGGGCGACGACGACCTTCTCGGGCGCGATGCCGGTGGCGAACGTCTTCAACTCCTTCAGCTTTTCCGGCGTCACATCGGCGTCGCTGGACGTCAGGAACACGCGCGGAATCGTCGGCAGGTCCTTCGACACCTGGCGAATGGCTTCGATGTCGAACGACTGAATGACGACCGGCGTGATTTTCAGCGACTCCGGCCTCTCGAGTCCGTTCTTCTTGATGATGTCGACGAAGAGCTTCACCTGATCCACGTGCCGCGATCGGTACAGCTCCGGCGACTTCAACTCGGGGTAAGTGCCCGTCCCCGGCCGGCTGCGTACGAGATCGATGTGCTCCTGAAAGGTGACGACCCGCTCGCCCGCGTACTCGGGCTTGTACCACTTGCCGGCGTCGAGGCGTTTGATCTCGGCAATCGTGAAGTCGTTCGCGAGCCAGTGCTTCTGGCTGCGGCGGTCCTTCTGCGCGTAGTCCGGCACGTTCGCTGACGGACGATCGGGAAAGACCTCGGCGATGTTCGTCGTCCGCTCCAGCGTGTCGTCGTGCAGGCAGATGAGCACGTTGTCTTTCGTGACGGCGAGGTCAGGCTCGACGAAGTCGGCGCGCTGATCCATTGCGAGCCGGTACGAGGCGAGCGTGTGCTCGGGACGATATCCGGACGCGCCGCGATGCGCGATCAGCTGCTTGGGTTAATCAGCGGGAAAGAACGCGGCCACGGCGAGAAGCACAAGAGCAAATCGCATGGCAGAGAGTGTAGCCACGAAGCCACGAAGCCAGGAAGAATTCTTTGTAAAGAACGAGTCTTCTCAGCGCTACTGGATCGTGAACCAGTTGAAATTCCCGACCGATCCGCTCGTGCCGTTCGTATCCATCACGACCTTGATCACGTGCGTGCCGGCGGCGAGCGAGATGCCGCTCTTGCTCGTGATCGTCGTCCACGTCCGCCAGCCGCCCGTGTTCGGCACCGTCATCGTGCCGGTCTCGTTCACGCCGTCGACCTCGATGTGGAACGTGCCGCCGCCGCCGTTGCACGCGACTCGGACGCTGAAGGCGTACGTGCCGGACGCCGCGATCGAGACGGTGTAGCGGAGCCACTCCGTCGCCTGCACCCACCCGACGACGTAGCCGCCGCCGGTGTCGGTCGTCGTCGCGATATCGACGTTGTCGCTCCGGTACGCGCCGCCCGAGTTGCCCGCGGTCGTGTCATGGTACGCGACGCCCTCGCCGCCGGCGTCATAGTTCTCGAACTGGATCTGCAACGGCGCCGGTGCCGGCGGCGGCGGGCCGGGCGTCGTGGTGGTGGAACTGCCGGCCATCACCGCGTTGAGCTCGGTGAAGTCGACGCCGAGGTCCTTGCCGTCGGTCCCTGCATTGTTCGACAGGCTCGCAGAGGTGAGCTGATAGTTGGCGCTGGTTTCGGCGACGAAGCCGGCGATCCACTGCGCCAGCGTCGGGAAATCGTTGCCGGTCGGGTACGACTTCGCGGCTCCCCCCGCGAATGTGTTGTGTGTCACGACCGAGGTCGGCGCGTACACGGCGAGCGCGACGGAGCCCTTGCCGTACCGATCGCCGAAGAGCCCGTAGGTGTTGTCGCGGAGCAGGTTGTTCGTCAGCTCGAAGCCGACAATCTGGATCCCCGCCGGCGCGTAGCCGCCGTACAGGTAGATTGTGCTGCTGCCGTTGTTGTCCACGGTGTTGTGATCGATGGTGATGTACTTCGGTCCGCCGCCGATCTCGGCCATCCGCCCGGGCGACGGATTGTTCGGCGTCGACCATGCGGTCGAGAGGTCGTACATCAGATTGTTGCGGATGACGATGTTCTCGGTCTGCTGGCTCGTCGCCAGATTGTCGAACCCGAGGATGTTGAACGCCGCCGCCATGTGGCGGATGACGTTGTCCTGCACCCTGATGTCCTTCACGACGCTCCACGGCGCCGTGCCGTTCTGATTGCGCGGCGTGATCACGATCGAGTAGCCCTGCTGCCCGGCGGCCCAGTTGTTCTGAATGGTATTGCCCTCGATGGTGACGGCGCTCGCGTTCTTCAGCTCGACGAGGTTCTTCACCGTCCACGACTGGGTCATCCACGCGGTCGGCTTCGAGATCAGGTTCCGCCGGATGGTGATATTGGACGGCACGAGGTTCGGGATGCAGGGATCGGAGCCGCCGAACATGACGTTCTCGCCCGCCGCCTCGAGATAGTTGTTCTCGATGAGGTAGGGTCCGGGTCCGTTCCACCCGGCGATCGCCTGCGTGTCCTGGTTGACCTGCTTGAAGTCGGAGAAATACGAATTCGTGATCTGCGTGTCGCCGCTGTTCAACGCGACGCCGCGGCGCTGGCCGTACGACGCATCGCCGTGCAGGTAGCAGCGATCGATGATGAGGTGCTGCGGCACGACTGACAGAGTGCTCTGACTGGTTCCGGCGCTGCCGAGCTCGATCAGGTCCGCGCTGCTGTTCGAGCCGCCCGGCTCCATCTCGAGGAACAGGAGCTTCCAGTACGTCGCGCCGGCCGCGGTGCGGAATGCCGGTCCGCCCGACTGCGACTTGATCTTCGGGAGGTATGCCGCGTACGACGGCGACATGCGGACGCCGGCCGCCGGCAGCGACGAGTCGGCGGCTGCCGATCGGATGGTGATGTAGCTCGTGCCCCCTTTCGCCGGCAGGGTGAAGTAGCCTGTGAAGACCGCGCCGGGCTGCAGCAGGATCGTGTCCCCCGGAACAGACGCGTTGATGGCCGCCTGCAGATCGCCGCCCGCGTTGACCGTCCGTGTCGCCGCCGCGCCTTCGCGCGCCGCCAGCATCGCGCACACACAGAGTCCGAACACGCCGATT
>DASQHH010000754.1:0-5164 GCA_035632195.1 Vicinamibacterales bacterium | reverse complement strand
GGCAGGACGCGCGCGCCGCGCGGCACCGGCCACGCCCGCGCGTCCCGCACCTGTTTGAGCACGCCGCGAAGCTCTTCCGGAGCGCAGGCGATCGTCGTCGGACAGAACCCTGTGACGCCGAACTGCGGCAGCCGCGCGGCGATCGATCGGACGGCGTCGCCACCAGGCAGATCGTCGAGCGCGTCGATGCCCTCGACGCCGTGCACGTGCACGTCGATGAACCCGGGGACGATGTAGTGGCCCCGGAACGCGAACTGCGCGTGCGGGTGCGCCGACGCCATGTCGCCGGACCGGATGTCGACGATGCGATCGCCGTCGATGAAGATCGTGCCGGGCGACAGGATCCTGTCAGGCAGCACCAGGGCCGCGCCCGACAGAACGATCATCGGACCGACAGGGCGGCCAGCCGCGCCGCGCCGACGGCGGGCGCATCGTCCTTGAAGGAGGCGGGCGCGATCGTCACGAGATCGCCCAGCGATTTCGGCAGCCGCCGCATGGTCTCGAAGCGCAGCGGCTCGAGGAACAGATCGGCGCAGGTCGCCATCAGTCCGCCGACTGCAAGCACCTGCGGATCGGTGATGACGATGAGATTGGCGGCCGCCATGCCGAGGTACTTCGCCGTGTCGCGCACGATCGAGATCGCCACGCCGTCGCCCTGCCGGGCGGCGGCGAGCACGTGGTCCACGGTGATGGCGGCGAGGTTTCCGCCGGCCGCCTTCTGCGCGGAAGACTGGTCGCCCGACTTGATGCGCCAGATGAGCCTGCGGACGATCCCGGCGGCGGCGACTTCCGCCTCGAGACACCCGATGCGGCGGTAGTCCTCGCGCTCGACCGGATTCAGCGCGAGCCATGCGACGGACGCGGCGCGGCGGTGGCCGCCGTCTATCGGCTCGCCCTCGCGGACGATGCCGCCGGTCGCATGTTCGGACACGGCGAAAAAGACGACGTCCTTGAAGCCGCGTCCAACGCCCCCCCACGCTTCGGCGGCGCCGCCGGCGATGCCCGACGCAATCGCAACGGTCGGCGCGCCGGGAATCCGCTTGCCGATCGCCATGACGGCGGCCGCGACCGCCGGCGCCTCCGGCGTGGCCGAGGCGATGCCGAGCGGCGCCGCGCCGGCGCCCACCTGGCCGAGCGCCGCGACCGCTGCCGCACCCAGATCCTTTCCCGCGTCCACCCAGACGCGCTTCGCGATCCGGCCCGCCTCCTCGATCGAGACGGCGATGGCGCCGGCATCGAGCAGCTCTATGCCGAACATGAGTCGTCGCGGCCCCAGTCGCTGTTGATCTGCAGTTTCTGACGGGCGAGCGGCATCGCGGGATCGGCCGCGTCGCCGCGGAACAGCAGGCGGTCGACGCGATCGAGCAGGCTCGCCAGCTGCCGTTCGTCCGGCGCCTGGATGACCAGCACGCCACCGCCTTCCTCGGGTGGAAAACGGCGATCGTCGAGATAGTCGCGGTCCAGCGTCACGAGCGTGCGGCGCAGCTGTTCGGCGAGCTGGTAGTGCCGGATGTCCGGCGCGCGGCGCAGGTCATCTTCCTCGAGCACGAACAGGACGTCCCAGTGCAGCCGGTTCCGCATGTGCGCGACGATGCCCGCCGGGACGTTGGCGTCGGCGTAGATGCGGCGAGTCGGCGTCAGGCGTTCGGCGTGCGGCGCGAGCTCCGAGGAGAGAGTGCCCATCGAAACGACCTACGCTTTCGCCAGCTTTTTCTCCCGGGCGGCCTTCGCTTCACGCGTCAGCGCGGCGACGAGGCGATCACGCTGGTGCACGAGCTCCTTGCGCGTGCGGCGCCCGTTCGGCGAGCCGACGGCGTATTCGCAGAACAGCGGAAACGCGATCGTGGAGTCGCAGTAGGCGACGACCGTGTCCGGCAGCACGCCCGGGTTGACCTTGCCCCAGCTGACCGCTTCGGCCGGCGTCGCGCCGGAGAGACCGCCCCACACGACCTGGTCGGTGGTGATCTGGATGAAGTAGTCGTTCCCGCCCTTCGGGATGCCGTAGACCTCCCAGAGCGTCGGCTGCGCCTGCAGGTAGAAGTTCTTCGGCGACCCGCCGCCGAGGATGATGCAGCCGTTCTTCTGGCCGGCCATCACGATCGCGCAGACCTCGTTGACGTCCCTGTTCGGATCGATCATGAACGTGCCGCCGTTCATCAGCTCGTGATAGGCGATGTTCATGCCGATCGAGCTGTCGCCCGGCGACGACGTGTAGATGGGCACGCCGGCGGCAGCGGCGCGGGCGACGACGGAGTATTCGACGCACGGCGGGTTCTTCTCGAGCAGATCCTGTCCGAGCCGGTAGTGGAACTCGGAGGTGGCGATCGGCGCGCTCAGCCCGGAGCGCTCGATGAAATCGCGGATGTACGCGTCGGTTTCGAGCAGCACGGTCGCGGGAAAGAGGACGTCGTATATGCGGATGACGCCCTCCTCGTACAGTTCGACGTCGTTGACGAACGGCGAGCCGCGGTGCAGCGTGAAGTTCAGCGCGTAGTGGAGATCGTGATAGAGGTTCGCGCCCGTGGAGATGATGAAGTCGACCAGGCCGCGGTCCATCATCTCGATGACGCAGCCGCCGAGGCCCGCCGGCGTCATGGCGCCCGCGATCGTCAGGCCGATCGTGGTGTCGTGCTCCGGCGCGAGCATCTTGTCGGCGAAGATCCGGCACGCCTCGGACAACCGCCCCGCGTTGAAGGCCTGGAAGCCCTCGTCGATGAGGCGCCGGATGTCCGCACTCCCGCCCGGTCTGTAATAGCGAATCGGTTTACCGGAGAGATGTTGTTTGCGGGAGGTGCCGGGCGATCCGGGCGCACGATGCGGCAAAAAGGTGCTCCTTTTTGCCGGATAGCTTAACATCTGCGTTGGTGACTGGCGAGTGGACGTGGGCCTCGTGGACTGCTGCCGCGGCGATCGCCATCGTCGTGCTTCTGCTGTGGTGGATCTGGAGCAAAGGGCGGGCGTTCGCCGACGGCGACGTCTTCCGCGCGAGCCGACTCAGCTCCGGCAACCACCTGTTTCCGACGCAGGTGCTCATCACGCCGACGAGCGTCGTGCAATACACGCCGAGGTGGATCGGCAAGAAGGAAGAGACGATCCACATGGCGCACATCGCGTCGGTCAAGATCGACACCGGCGTGCTCCTGTCCGATGTCCTCATCGAAACCAGCGGGGGGACCGATCCGATCGCGTGCCACGGACACCGCAAGAGCGACGCTATCTCCATGAAAAACCTCATCGAACGCTACCAGACCGACTACTACCGGGGCACTAAAGGTCCCCGGCCGATCAGCCGATAACTAAGTCGCACAAATGGACGATTTGACCTTCAGCGCGCGCCGCGCGAGTGCGGCCGCTTCTCCGGCCCGTGCGACCGAGTCGGATCTGGAAACGCGTTTCCGGACGCTCGTACAGTCGCCGCTGCGCGCCGGTCTCCTGCGCTATCTGAGCTCGCGGCCGGAAGAGACCTTCGACGTCGAATCGCTGATGCAGACGTTCGGCCGTCTGCGCCTGGACGTCGAAAACTGCGTCCGCGAGCTGGTCGACTTCGGCGTCGCCCGCGCGCTGCCGACCACGCCGCCGCAATACGGCATCGAACGGCCGGGCAACGACGCGCTCGTCGACCTGCTCGACACGTTCCTCGAGCGCCGCGCCACGGTCTCCACCGAGGATCAGTCCCCGTCGGTGCAGCGGTTCCGCGAAATGATCGGCCGCGACGAGAAGATGCTGATCGTCTTCGAGTGGATCCGCACCGCCGCGAAGTCCGACATCTCGGTCCTCGTGCTGGGACCCACCGGATCGGGCAAGGAGCTGGTGGCGCGCATGATCCACGAGCTGTCGCGGCGCAGCGTCGCGAAGTTCCAGGCGGTCAACTGCGCCGCGCTGCCCGATACGCTGTTCGAGTCGGAAATCTTCGGCTACGAGAAAGGCGCGTTCACCGGCGCGCACGACCGGAAGCCGGGGCGCCTCGAGCTGGCAAACGATGGGACGCTGTTCCTCGACGAGATCGGCGACATGTCGCTCATCGCGCAGGCGAAACTGCTGCGCGTGCTCGAGGAGCGCCGGTTCGAGCGGCTCGGCGGCCACAAATCGATCTCGGTCGATTTCCGTCTCATTTCCGCGACGAACCGCCCGCTGGAGCAGTTCGTGCGCGACGGCCGGTTCCGCGAGGATCTGTACTACCGCGTCAACGCGTTCGCGATCCGGCTGCCGTCGCTGCGTGAGCGGCAGGTCGACATCCCGGTGCTGGCGCAGCGCTTCCTCGCCCGCTACTGCGCCGCGCAGGGGCTGCCGCTCGACAGCAAGAGCTTCTCGCGCGAGTCGCTGGAAACGCTCGTCGGCTACCACTGGCCCGGCAACATCCGCGAGCTCGAGAGCACGGTGTCGCGCGCCGCGCTGTCGGCCCCGGGCCGGTCCATCCGGGCGCAGGACATCGAGTTCCTCCATGCGACGAGCGCCGCTCCGCAGCCGACCAGCGAACATCTGCCGACGCTGGCTGAGTCCGAGCGCGCGCACATCGTCCGGGTCCTCGAAGCCGTGCAGTGGAACAAGAAGGAGGCGGCGCGGGTGCTCGACATCAGCCGCGGCACGCTGTACCGAAAGATTGTCGAATACCAGCTCGAGCCCGAGCCGCGCCCGGTTGCACGGCGCCAGCGGGAAGCCGAGGCGTAGGCGGGATTGTTCGGGGTATCATCATAGGCCCCGGCATCGGATGCCATGAAGGATCTGCCGCTCGCCGCGCGGCTTTACGTCATCACCGTCCTGAGCGCGGGAGCCGTCACGTTCGCGTTCTCGATCCCGCACGGATTCCCCCATCCCCTTCTGTTCACGACGCTGCTGCTTTGTTCGTCGCTGGCGTCCGCGCTGAAAGTCAACCTGCCGCTCGCGACGAGCGGGTCGACGATGTCGGTGTCGTACGCCGTCGATTTCGCATCGCTGCTGCTCCTCGGCGCCGAGCAGACGATGCTCGTCGGCGCCGCCAGCGCGTGGAGCCAATGCACGTTCCGCACGCAGTCGCGATCGGCGCCGTACCGGACGCTCTTCAGCATGGCGTCGCTCGTGCTGACGGTGAAGGCGGCCGGCGTCGCGTACGCGTGGCTCGGCGGATCGCTGCCGCTCGACCAGGCGCGGCTGTGGGACGTGCCGAAGCCGCTCGTCGGCGCGGCAA
>DASQHH010000753.1:0-5507 GCA_035632195.1 Vicinamibacterales bacterium | reverse complement strand
CGCGCCGGCAGCAGAAGTGATTGGCGGCGATCGCGATCGTCATATCCTCGGTCGCGGCCTCCGCGGTCAACCTGGTTGATTAACGGCCGATCTCGACCAGCGCGACCTTGTTGACGCCGCTCTCCGCCATCACGATGTTCTTCCCATCGTCGGTCGTCTTGATGTTGCGGACGACCCCGCCGCCGCCGGGAATGATCCAGCTCTGAAACTTCTGCGTCTTGATGTCGAAGCGGACGAGCACGTTCGGCTTGATCGCCGACTCGACGTACCAGATCGCGCCGCCCTGATACGTGATGCCGTACGGCTGCGATTTCGGCCCGCTCGGCGACGGCCATTCCTTCACCGCTCCGGTCTTCGGATCGAGGCGTCCCAGATAGCCGCGCGAATAATCGGCGTACCAGATCACGTCGTCGGGGCTGATCGCGATGCGCCGCGGTCGGCTGTCGGCGTTCGGCAGCGGGTACTCCGTGATCGCCAGCGTCTCGGGATTGATCTCGATGATCTTGTTCGTGCCGAAGTCGCAGACGAACGGCACGCCCGTCGTGGTGAACACCATGCCGTACGGGTTGGCGCGCTCGGTCGGCGTCTTCTGGACCTTGATCTCTCCCGTCTTGGGATTGATCCGCCCGACCGTGTTCGCGCCCTGCGCAGTGAAGAACAGCATGCCGTTCGGCCCGAAAAGCGGCGTGTGCGGATCGCGGACGCCCTCCGGCATCTTGTACTCGACGACAGCCCCCGTCCGCGGATCGAGCTTGCCGATATAGCCGGCCTGGTTCGCGGTGAACCAGACGTTGCCGTCGTGATCCAGCTCGAGGCCGTGAGGGCCGGACCCGGGCGTCGTCAGCGGATACTCTTTGATCTCGCCCGTCTTGGGGTTCACGCGGCCGATGACGTTCGCGAACATGCCGGTCCACCAGATCGATCCGTCGGGGCCCGGCTCCGGATCGTGCGGCCGCGACCCGAGCGATGGCGCGTTCCACTCGCGGATGGTGACCTTCACGTTGCCCGGCAGCACGACGGGCTTCGGCCGCGGCTGCTCGGGGAAATTCTTCGCGAGGTAGTCGGTGAGCTCCGACTTCTGCGCGGCCGGCAGCGAGACCATCGTGCCGATCAGGTCGTCCCAGCCCTGCTTCGTAAATCCGCCGGAATTCCCGATGAGGCCAAGCGCGTGGCATTTCGTGCACTGCGTCTGAACGGCGTCCTTGCCTGGACCATCGGGCAGCGCCGGTGCGGCGCCGCGGCCCCGGCCGCCGGCCTGGCCGGCCATGCGGACGTCCGCCAGGCAGAGGAGCGCGATTGCGATCATGGACCAGTGTGTCTTGCGCATGCCGCCATCGTAGCCGATCATGGGAGGCCGGTTTTGTGCGATCCTCGTTCCGTCGAAGGAGGGGACGATGACACTTCAATTCGGTCCGGGGCTCGTGCTCGGAGCACTGACGCTCGCGCTCGCGACGGCGCACGCCGGCCCGGCGTGGGCGCCCGCACGGGCGGCCGACGGCCATCCGGATTTGCAGGGTGTCTGGGCGAACAACACCGTCACGCCGCTGCAGCGGCCGAAGCAGTGGGAGGGCAAGACGCGCCTCACTGACGCGGAAGTCGGGGAACTCCAGAAGTTCGCGCAGCAGATCACCGAAAACGACGGCGACGCGCAGTTCGGCGACGGCTTCATCAATGCAGTGCTGAACCGCATCGCCAAGCCCGGCTCCTACGATCCCGGCACCGGCAACTACAACCAGTTCTGGGTCGTCGAACGAGACTGGCATGATCGCCGGACGGCGCTCATCACCGATCCCGCAGACGGCCGGCTGCCGGCGATGACGCCGGACGCGCAGAAGCGGCGCGCCGCCGAAATCGCGCATCGGCGCGAGCATGCGTTCGAGGATCCGGAGGTGTTTCCGCTCGGCGAGCGCTGCGTGAACTTCGGCATCCCGCGGCTGCAGGCCGCGTACAACAGTTACCTGCAGATTGTGCAGACGCCGGGCTACGTGATGATCATGAACGAGATGGCGCACGACGCGCGCGTCATCCCGCTGGACGGGCGTCCGCATGCCGACAGTCGCATCCGCAGCTGGAACGGCGACTCGTGCGGGCGCTGGGAGGGCGATACGCTCGTCGTCGACACGACGAACTTCTCGCCCAAGAGCGACTTCATGGGCGCGCACGAGAACCTGCATCTCGTCGAGCGCTTCACGCGCTCGAGCGCCGACGTCCTCGAATACGCATTCACCGTCGAGGATCCGGCCACGTGGACGCGGCCCTGGACGGCGATGATTCCGCTGAAGCACAAGGACGAGTTGATTTACGAGTACGCGTGCCACGAGGGCAACGACGCGATTCCCGACATGCTGCGCGGCCACCGGTACGAGGAGCGCGAGGCGGCGAAGAAGAGCGGACTGAAATAGCGGGTTATGGTCAGGACGTGGCCCCTGTTTGTGGTTGTCACATTCGTGCACGGCGTCCTGACGCTCGCCTTGGGCGTTTATCTGGTGGCGCCGGGCCCTCGACGGGCATTTGAAGATGGGGCGCGCGCAGTTTTCATGACCCTGCTCATGCCGGGGCAGGCAGATGGCTGCGGTTTGTGACGAACAGCGCGCTGTGGGGCTTGGCGGCGGCAGCGTTGATGAACAGGTATAGACGCCGTCCAATCGCGCGGCCTAGCGCCAGAATATCCGAGCGAAGACATCCGACGATTCCGGAATCCTCAGCAGGAACGTTGCCGCAAAGAACACGACCCCGTACGGGCCAAGGATCACGATGGCCGCAATGATCGGATGCAGGGTCGGCAGGAGCAGCTTCATGCCCCACGCGGCTGCCGCGCCGGCGGCCGCAGCCAGCCAGAGCTTGACGACGTAGTCTGCTGGCAGCCCGGTCCGGCCGATCCGCGCGTTGAGCGTGGACCGCAGCAGCAGCATCTCCACCCAGCCGGCGATGCCGGCCGACGCCGTCAGCCCCGCCGCGCCCCACATCGCGGGCACGCGAAGCAGACCCGGGAGCGGGATCGCAAACAGATACCCGAGCACGGTCGTCAGTGTCACTCGGACAATGGCATATCGCAGCGGCGTCTTCGTGTCCCGCAGCGCGTAGTAGGTCGACGAGTACAGCCGGCCGAGCGTCGACGCGAGCAGGCCGATCGCCGAGCCGGCGAGGATCGCCCAGACGTACACGGAATCTTCGCGGTGAAACCGGCCGGTCTGCAGGATTGCCGCGGCGACGACGTCGCCGAGCGCGAGAAACGCCATCGCCGAGGGGACGACGAAGAACGCGATCTGCCGCAGCCCGGCGTCGAGACGCCGGCGCAAGGCTTCGTTCCGCTCGGCTGAAGCCTCGCGCTCCGTCCCTGCAACGGCAGACATCGTCGGCAGCTCCGCGGCGGACACCGACATCCCGAACAGACTGACCGGGAGCGTGTACAGCGTCTGCGCGTTGGTGATGCCGGCGACGGCGCCCGTCGGCAGCAGGCTCGCGAGCAGCTGATCGACGTATGCGCTCACCTGCACGACGCCGCGGCTGATGAACACCGGCACGAAGTTGCGGACGACGATCTGGACGTGCTCCGAGGCGGTGTCGAGCGCGAAGCGGAGATCGGGCGCCACGCGGACAACGACCGGCAACTGAATCAGGAACTGCAGCGCGCTGCCGACGACCGAGCCCATCGCCAGCTTCATCGCAAGGTCCGCCAGCGCGGCGCCCCGGCCGTACACGAGCAGCGTCACGATCATCGCGGCGTTCCAGATGACCGGCGCCGCGTACGAGAGCAGGAACTTGTGATGGCTGTTGAGGACGCCGAGGCACCACGCGGACATCACGAGCAGGCCGGCGCCGGGAAACAGGATTCGGACCAGCGACGTTGTCAACTCGCGCTTCTCCCCGATGAAGCCGGGAGCGATGAGATCGATGAGCAGCGGCGTCGCGAGCACACCGACCAGAACGAGCACTGATATGACGAGCGCGAGAATCGACGCGACGGCGCCGGCAACGCGATCGGCCTCTTTGCGGTCGCCCTTCGCGACGAACGCCGCGTACACGGGGATGAACGACGCGGACAATGCGCCTTCGCCGAAGAGGTTCTGGAGGAAGTTCGGGATGCGGAACGCGGCGGCCCACGCGTCCGCGTCGACGCCGAGCGCGAAGTAATAGGCGATGGCGCGCTGCCGGACGAGGCCCGCCAGGCGGCTGAAGAAAATCCCGATCGCAACGAAGAAAGCTGAGCGACGGGGCGCTCGGCTCAAACCTCGCGCTCCTTACTCGTCGTCATCGTCCGGGGAGACGGCGAGCGTGCCGCTCGCTTTCGTCATCAGATAGGCCTTGATGAACTGATCGATATCGCCGTCGAGCACACGGTTCACGTCGCCGACCTGCTCTTTCGTGCGCAGGTCCTTGACGAGCTGATACGGCTGCAGCACGTAGCTCCGGATCTGGCTCCCGAATGCGATCTGCTGTTTCGCCCCGCCGATCTTGTCCAGCTTGTCCTGGTTCTCTTTCAGCTTCAGGTCGTAGAGGCGCGCCTTGAGCACGCGCATCGCCGAGTCGCGGTTGCGGTGCTGCGACCGCTCGTTCTGGCACGACACGACGATGCCCGTCGGGAGGTGCGTGATGCGGATGGCGGAGTCGGTGACGTTGACGTGCTGTCCTCCGGCGCCGCTGGAGCGATAGGTATCGATGCGGATGTCCTTGTCCTCGATCTGGATATCGACGTCCTCGGGCAGCTCGGGCCACACGTAGACCGACGCGAACGACGTGTGCCGCCGCGCCGCCTGATCGAACGGCGAGATGCGAACCAGCCGGTGTACGCCGGCTTCAGCCGACATCAGACCGAACGCGTATTCGCCGGACACGGTCAGCGTCACGCTCTTCAAACCGGCTTCGTCGCCGGGCTGATAGTCGATGATCTCTTTCTTGAATCCGCGGCGATCCATCCATCGCGTGTACATGCGCAGCAGCATCTCCGCCCAGTCCTGCGACTCGGTGCCGCCGGCGCCGGGATGGATCGCGACGATGGCGTTCTTGCGATCGTGCTCGCCGCCGAGCATCTTCTTGATTTCGGCGGCCTGGACTTCGAGATCGAGCGAATCGAGCGCCTGCGCGAACTCAGCGTCGACCGCTTCGCCCGCTTCGGACCATTCGACGAGGACGGCGAGGTCGTCGCTCTTCTTGCCGAGCGACCGCATCAGATCGCGGTCCTGTTCGAGGCGCCGGCGGCGCTGCAGCACTCTCTGCGCTTCGGCCTGGTCTTTCCAGAAGTCGGGGGCGGCGGCGCGCGCTTCGAGGCGCGTCAGCTCTTCGTCGGGGCGGGCGGCTTCAAAGATAGCTCCGCAGATCCGCCGCGCGGCGGCTTAGATCCTGATAGCGGCGCATCAAGTCTTCGACGGTAGCCATGTGGAACTCATTGTACACGCCGCCGCGAAACGACCAGTAGCAGCGCCGTCACGATGACGCAGGTGTACGCCAGGACGTCGCCGTGGCGCGCGTAAAAGGTGGACGCTCGGAGGTACCGCGCGTCGCCGACG
>DASQHH010000752.1:0-2832 GCA_035632195.1 Vicinamibacterales bacterium | reverse complement strand
AGCTCGTGGATCATCACGTAGTCGCGCACCCAATCCGGCACCTGCACGAGCCGCCAGTTGAGACAGATGTGACCGTTCCGCGAGCAGCTGCCCCATCGCCATTTCTGATTGCGGATGCTGACGCGCGTCACGGTCAGGCCGTGCAGCGCCGCGAGCTCCAGCAGCCGCGGCGGAAGTTCGCGCTTCGCCCGCTCGCGTGATTCGGGATTCGGATCCTCGGGTGGACTCGGAGGCGGCAGCCGGCTGCGCTCCTTCTCGATCCATCGCCACTCGCGCTCGACGAACGCCGCCGCCTCCCGCTTGCTGCCCCACCGCGGGATCGTCACGCGGATCGATCCGTCGTCTGCGACGCGAATCAGGTAGCGTCGCGCGCGAGGATGACGCGCGAACTCGACGCGCCCTTCGTCGCGCGGCGTGCGTTGTTCGACCTCGAATGGAAGGCGCGACTGCTGCATCAGTGGCCGCCGAAGACGACATACCCGCGCTTGCGCAGGCTGTCGGCAAGGATCGCTTCCATCTCTTTCGCGCGCTCGTACGGCATCGGATTGAGATGCGCGTACAGACGGGGGACGAGCCGCTCGCCGAATCGCCGGACGACGCGCGCCGCCTTTACGCCGGCCTTGTGGTTCTCGAATCGCTGAGCGGGCGTGAGGCCGGTCATGCCGACGTAGTAGCCGGCCTTGCCGTCGCCCTTCGGATTCCGCAGGTACACGACGTAGACGTGATGATGGTCGCGCGTGACATCCCGTTGCAATTTGCGGGGCATGCGATGCGACAATCGAGAGTTATACCATGTGGATTGTTCGGGTTGCGCTGCACCGGCCGTACACGTTCATCGTGCTGGCGCTCGTCATCCTCGGCATCGGCCCGCTGACCATCGCGCGGACGCCCACCGACATCTTTCCGCAGATCAACATCCCGGTCATCAGCGTCATCTGGAACTACGGCGGCATGTCCGCGCAGGAGATCTCGGACCGGATCATCTCGAACTACGAACGGTTTCTGACGACGGCGGTGAACGACGTCGAGCACGTCGAGTCGCAGTCGCTGCGCGGCATCGCCGTCGTCAAGATCTTCCTGCAGCCCGGCGCGAAGCTCGAAGGCGCGCTCGCGCAGGTGACCGCCGTGTCGCAGGCGATGCTGCGCCAGGCGCCGCCCGGCACGCAGCCGCCCTTCATCAACGTCTATAACGCGTCGACCGTCCCGATCATCCAGCTCGCGCTCTCGGGCAAGGGACTCGGCGAGCAGCCGCTCTTCGACCTGGGCGTCAACTTCCTGCGCCCGCAGCTGTCGACGGTGAACGGCGCGGCGATTCCGTATCCGTACGGCGGCAAGCAGCCGCAGGTGCAGGTGGACCTGGATCCCGCTGCCCTCCAGGCGAAGGGACTCGCGCCCGCCGACGTCGTCAACGCCATCAGCGTGCAGAACCTGATCCTGCCGGCCGGCACGTCCAAGATCGGATCGTTCGAGTACGACGTCGAGATGAACGCGAGCCCGCGGACGATCGACGAGCTGAACGACCTGCCGATCAAGACGGTCCGCGGCACGCCGATCTACATCCGCGACGTCGCGCACGTCCGCAACGGCTACCCGCCGCAGACCAACATCGCCCGCGTGGACGGCCAGCGCGCCGCGCTGATGGTCGTGCTGAAGAACGGCAACGTCTCGACGCTCGACGTGATTGCCAACGTCAAGCAGGCGATCCAGAAGGTGATGCCGAGCCTGCCGCAGAACTTCGAGGTCAAGCCGCTGGCGGACCAGTCGCTGTTCGTGCGCGCGTCGATCGAAGGCGTCGTCCGCGAAGCCGTGATCGCCGCGTGCCTCACGGCGCTGATGATCCTGATCTTCCTCGGCAGCTGGCGCAGCACGCTGATCATCGCGGTGTCGATTCCGCTGTCGATCCTCTGCTCGATCATCGCGCTGAGCGCGCTCGGCGAGACCATCAACATCATGACGCTCGGCGGCCTGGCGCTCGCCGTCGGCATCCTCGTCGACGATGCGACGGTGGCGATCGAGAACATCAACACGCACCTCGAAGAGGGCAAGGACCTGGAGCCGGCGATTCTGGACGGCGCGCACCAGATCGCCATCCCCGCCTTCGTCTCGACGCTCTGCATCTGCATCGTCTTCGTGCCGATGTTCTTCCTCACCGGCGTCGCGCGCTACCTCTTCGTGCCGATGGCCGAAGCGGTCGTCTTCGCGATGCTGGCGTCGTACCTGCTCTCGCGGACGCTCGTGCCGACGCTGGCGAAATACCTGCTGAAGGCGCACGCGGCGAGCGCGCACGGAGAGACCGTCAGCCGCAATCCGTTCGTCCGCGCGCAGCGCGCCATCGACGGCGTCTTCCTGCGCACCCGCGACGCGTACCGGAATCTGCTCGCCGCGGCCGTCGCGCGGCGCGGCGTCTTCGCGCTCGTGTTCCTGGCCGGATGCGTCGCGTCGTTCGTGCTGGTGCGCTGGGTCGGCGAGGACTTCTTCCCCGCCGTCGACAGCGGACAGTTCAAGCTGCACCTGCGCGCGCCGACCGGCCAGCGCATCGAGGAGACCGCGGCGCTGTGCGACCACGTCGAGGAGACGATCCGCCGGCTGATCCCGAAGGACGAGATCGTCAGCATCATCGACAACATCGGCCTGCCGTACAGCGGCATCAATCTCTCGTACAGCAACTCCGCGCCGATCGGATCGTCGGACGCCGACATCCTCGTCGCGCTGTCGCAGGACCATCGTCCGACCGAACGTTACATGCACGACCTGCGGCGCGCGCTCGTCTCCGAGTATCCCGGCGTGCAGTTCTCGTACATTCCGGCGGACATCGTCACGCAGATCCTCAAC
>DASQHH010000751.1:0-18082 GCA_035632195.1 Vicinamibacterales bacterium | reverse complement strand
ATCGAGGGCGCGGAAAAGAGCGGCAGCCTGCGGACCGGCATGCGCGTCGTCGAATTCACCGGCGGGAGCACCGGATCGTCGCTCGGCATGGTGTGCGCGGCGAAGGGCTACCGGTTCGTCGCGGTGTCATCCGACGCCTTCTCCCAGGAGAAGCTCCGGACGATGCGTGCGTTCGGCGCGGAGCTGATCGTGGTGCCGAGCGTTGGCGGGATGGTGACGCCCGATCTGTTCGTGCGCATGCGCGCCGAAGTCGATCGGCTGCGCGCGGAGCCGAATACGTTCTGGACCGATCAGTTCAACAACACGGATGCGCTCGACGGCTACGCGCAGATCGGCGACGAGCTGCTCGAGCAGACCGGATCGGTCGATGTGTTCTGCGGAGCGGTGGGCACCGGCGGGATGCTGGCCGGCGTGGCGCGTGCGCTGCGTCAGAGAGGCGGTGCCGCCCGAATCGTCGCGCTGGAGCCCGCGAGCTCGCCGGCGATGACGACCGGCGGCAGCGGCCCGCATCGCGTCGAGGGCATCGCGACCGGCCGCATCGTCCCGCACATGGCCGGCAAACCCTACGACGAGGCGCGCGCGATCGATGAGGGCGAGGCGCGGGTGATGGCGAAGCGGCTCGCGCGCGAGGAGGGCCTCTTCGTCGGCACCTCCTCGGCGCTCAATATCACGGCTGCGATTCAGATTGCGAAAGAGCTCGGTCCCGGGAAGACCGTCGCGACGGTCGCGGTCGACACGGGACTGAAGTACCTCGCCGGCGATCTGTTCGTGGACTGACGACTGCCGACGACTACCGACTACTTGATGAACAGCATCTCCCGGTATGTCGCGAGCGGCCAGAGTTCGTGCGGCATTTCGAGCTCCAGCTCGTCGCCCGCCTGACGCAGCGCCGTCATCGCCGGGATGACCTTGTCGCGGAAATGCTTCGCGTGCTTCTCGGCCGAACCGTCCCCCTCGTGCGCGAGCTCGTGCTCGAGCCTGTCGGTCCTGCGCTTGAAGTCGTCGACCTTCTTCGTCAGGAACGTCAGCAGCTTCTTGCCTTCCGCCGACGTGGCGCCAGCCGACTTCACCGCCGACACGCTCTGCGCCACGCGCTTCTGGTACTCGAGCGCCGCCGGCAGGATGTACCGGTTCGCCATCAGCACCATCAGCTGTCCCTCGACGTTCACGGTCTTGTTGTACTGCTCGACCATGATCTCGTAGCGGGCGCGGACTTCGCGCTCGTTCAGGACCTTGTACTTCTCGAACGCGCCGATGACGTCCTTCGTCACCAGCTGCGGCAGCGCGTCGACGGTGTTCTTGAAGTTCTGCAGGCCGCGCCTGCCGGCGTCCTTCTCCCACTCCGCCGTGTAGCCGTTGCCGTTGAAGATGATCCGTTTGTTCTCCTTGATGACCTTCGGCAGCAGTTCGGCGACGGCCTTCTCGATCGACTTGCCGCCCTTGGTCAGCTTCTCGAGCTCGGGCGCCATGTAGTCCAGCGACTCGGTCACCGCCAGGTTCAGCGCGATGTTCGGCATCGCGATGCTCTGGTTGGACGACACGGCGCGGAATTCGAACTTGTTGCCCGTGAAGGCGAACGGGCTCGTGCGGTTGCGATCGCCCGCGTCGCGCGGCAGCTTCGGCAGCACCATGACGCCCGTGTCCAGCTCGCCGCCGTGCTTGGTCGACTTCGCGCCGCCCTTCTCGATCTGCTCGAAGATGTCCGTCAGCATGTCGCCGAGGAAGATCGAGAGAATCGCCGGCGGCGCCTCGTTCGCGCCGAGACGGTGATCGTTGCCGGCGCTCGCGATCGACGCGCGCAGCAGTCCCTGCCACTTGTTGACGGCGCGGATCACCGCCGTGCAGAAGACGAGGAACTGCATGTTCTCGTGCGTGTTCGCGCCCGGCGTCAGCAGGTTGTGCCCCTCGTCGTCGCTCATCGACCAGTTGAGATGCTTGCCCGAGCCGTTGACGCCCGCGAACGGCTTCTCGTGGAGCAGGCAGGCCAGGCCGAACTTCGGCGCCGTCCGCTTCAGCGTCTCTATCATGATCATCTGGTGATCGGTGGCCACGTTCGCGTTCTCGAAGATCGGCGCGATCTCGTACTGGCTCGGCGCGACTTCGTTGTGGCGCGTCTTCACCGGCACCCCGACCTTGTACAGCTCGGTCTCGACGTCCGACATGAACGCCATGACGCGATCCGGGATGGCGCCGAAGTACTGATCCTCGAGCTCCTGGCCTTTCGGCGGCCGCGCGCCGAACAGCGTGCGCCCGGCGTTGATCAGGTCCGGCCGCGAAAGGTAGAAATAGCGATCGATGAGGAAGTACTCCTGCTCGGGACCGCAGGTCGTCACGACGCGCTCGGCGGTCGAGCCGAACAACTTCAGCACGCGCACGGCCTGCTTCGAGAGCGCTTCCATCGAGCGAAGCAGCGGCGTCTTCTTGTCGAGCGCCTCGCCGGTCCAGCTGACGAACGCGGTCGGGATGACCAGCGTCACCGCGCCGCCGCTGTAGAGCAGCCAGGGCGGGCTGGTCGGATCCCAGGCGGTGTACCCGCGCGCTTCAAAGGTCGAGCGCATGCCGCCCGACGGAAAACTCGACGCATCAGGCTCGCCCTTGATCAGTTCCTTGCCCGAAAACTCCGCCACGGCCTTGCCGTCGTTCGACAACTGGAGAAAGGAGTCGTGCTTCTCGGCCGTGATCCCGGTGAGCGGCTGGAACCAGTGCGTGTAGTGCGTGGCGCCGTGCTCCACGGCCCATTCCTTGACGGCCTTCGCGACGGCGTCCGCCGCGGAGACGTCGAGCGGATCGCCGTGCGTCATCGTTCTGCGCAGCGCGTGATAGACGGCTTTGGGAAGGCGCGCCTGCTGCGTGCTGTCGTTGAACACCAGGCTGCCGAACGTGCCGTTGACCTCCTTCGGCTCGCGCCGGTCTTTCCCGTCTGTTACCGACCAGTCGCGTATCGCGCTGATCGCCTCACCGAGCACTGCGGAACCCATGACGCCACCCCTTTTTGCACCACAGCGAAACACGCATCATATCGCGCGGTTGCCGAAGTGTGAATTATCGCAGAAATCGTGCTAGCTATGCAATTTGAACAGCCGATCGTTGTCACACACGTGCGCAACGGCAAGAGATGCACACAAAAACGTGCAATATATGCACAAAGTTCTGTTCAAGCGGTTCGTGACGGAGTCCACCCCAGCAGCGTCAGGAATTCAGCGAGAACCATCGCTGTCGCGCCCCAGATCTCCGCGCCCGCGACGGCGAACGTCGGCACGACCGAGGCGGGCAGCCCATCGCGATCGCGCGCGACGGTGACGAGGCAGGCAGGATCGAGGAGATCGTCAATGCGAACCTCGAGAATCCGAGCCACCTCGCCGTCGGACGGCACGAGCGGTTGTCGCGTCGGAGTCGCCCCGACGATCGCATGCAGACGAAATCCGCTGATGGGGATGTCGAGCGGCGTCAGCGGACCCAGCACCCGGACGTCCGCGTCCACCGGCAGCGAGACTTCCTCCTGCGCTTCCCGCAACGCCGCCTGTTCGAAGGTTTCGCCCGCCTCTACCACGCCTCCGGGCAGCGAAATCTGGCCCTTGTGGCGCTGCACCGTGTCGGACCTCACGGTCAGGACGATGCCGGCCGCGCCGCTCGCGGGGTCTGGATACACGAGCAGGAGGCCGGCGGCATTCCGGATGCGGGCCGGATTGAAGTCGGGAGGCCACTGGCGTCGAGGCTGCGGCGCAAGGAGCGCCTGAGCCGACCGGCCGGGGAGCTCGGCCTGAAGCGCCGTCTCGAGGCGGCGGACGGCCTCGCCGAACAGCAGGCGTTTCACAAATGTCCGATCCGACAAAAAGATGTCACCTCTCTGTCACAAACAGTCGTAGAAACGCCACGCTCGATCCGCCGAATTGGAGATGGGTCTTTCACCGACGAAAAATCCATGCAGGCGGATGCGCTTTCTCGGGAACGGGCCTTACTAGAATTACACGGTTGCGGCTTCGCATGCTGGCGGCGACGGTATCGGCCTACGCGGTCGGCCTTGCACGCGTCATCGGGGCCCGGCGTGAACCGATGACCGAACTGCAGATCGGCGATCCGGCTCCGGAATTCGAGCTGACCGGATCGGACGGCGCCACCTACCGGCTTCGCGATCTCGCGGGCACGGCGACGGTCGTCATCGCCTGGTTTCCGAAAGCATTCACCGGAGGCTGAACCGCAGAGCTGAAGTCGCTCAGGTCGAGCGGCAGCGCGCTGCGCAGGTTCGATGTGAAGTATTTTGGAGCGAGCGTCGATCCGCCGGCTAAGAACGCCGAGTTCGCGAAATCGCTGGGCCTCGACTTTCCGATTCTCAGCGATCCGTCGAAAGCGACGGCGCGCGCCTACGGCGTCCTGGCCGCGAGCGGGTTCGCCTCGCGATGGACGTTCTACATCGGCGCGGACGGACGCATCGCCGCGATTGACAAAGACGTCCACGCCGGCTCGCACGGCGGCGACGTGGTCGCGCAACTGAAAGCGTTGAAGGTTCCTGAGCACTGAGACTATGGCACTCCTCGATCGATTCCGCGCACAGCCCCGGCAGAAACACGCGGACGCCGCCGTCCGCCTCGCGTTCGTTCAGGAGCTTCCGATCACCGAACGCGAGCTGCTCTCCGAGATCGTGCGCGAGGATTCCGACGCGCGTGTGCGCCGCGCGGCTGCCGCCAAGCTGCTCGATCCGGCCGCGCTGGCGACCGTCGCGCGCGACGACGCGGACGAGGGGGTGCGCCAGCAGGCGGCCGCGATGCTGCGGGACCTGGCGCTCGAAGCGTTCGAAGGGGCGGGCGAGGCGGAGGCGCTCGCGTCGGTTGACGCGCTGAGCGACATGAAGGCGGTCGCCGTCGTGGCGAAGAGCGCGCCGTCGGCGGCCGTGGCGGAGCGCGCGCTCGCGCGCGTCCAGGTGGCAGGGGCCCCCGGAGTGGACGAAAACGCTCACGTGGTGGGATCCATCGCGCGGCACGCTGAACATGAATCCGTGCGCCGCGCGGCGTTCGCGTCGCTGATCGATCACGCCGAGCTGCTCGGCGTCGCCCTCAACAGCGAGTTCCGCGAGCCGGCGGTCTCGGCCGTCGATCGCATTTCAGAACGCGACCAGCTCGAACAGATTGCCGCGCGCGCGAAGAACAAGTCGGCGTCGAAGCGGGCGCGCGCCGTGCTCCGTGAGATGGACGAGCGCGCGGCGCAGTCGGCCGCGCTCGAAGCCGCCCGGCGCCAGGAAGAAGTGCAGGCGGCGTCGCAGGAACAGGCCGAACGCGATCGAGCGGCCGAAACGGCCGCCGCGGCGGAAGCCGCCGCCCGGGCAGCCGCGAAACAGCGCGACGCCGAGGATCGCGCGCGTGCCGCGCGTGCCGCAGCCCAGGAAGCGGCCGGGCGCGAGGGCGAGCGGCGGGCGAGCCGGCTCGCCGAGCTCGCCGACGAGGCCGAGCGCGTCGCGGCCGTCGAGGATGTGCGCGCCGCGCGTCGGCAGTTTGCCGTCATCCGCCGCGAGTGGGCCGACATCAGCGGTGGCGCCGACCGCGTCGACATCGACGCCGCCGTCGCCGCGAAGTACGCCGAGGCCGACGCGCGCTTCTCGGCCCGCGAGACGTCGGCGCACGACCTCGATCAGCGCCAGCGGCGCGACACGCTCGTCAGGCTGCAGCAGCTCGCGTCCCGCGTCGAAGCGCTCGCGGCGCGCGAGGACCTGACGCTCAAGGCAGGCGGCCGCGCGCTGCGCGACCTGCGCGTCGCCCTCCAGGCCATTCCGCCGCTGCCGTCGCGCCAGGATTACGAGACGATCTCCACGCGGCTCAAGGCCGCTCAGGCCGCGCTGACGCCCAAGGTGCAGGAGCTGCGCAACGTCGCCGACTGGCAGCGGTGGGCCAACGTCGGCATCCAGGAACAGCTCTGCGAAAAGATGGAAGCGCTGAAGGCGCTCGACGATCCGGAGGCGATCATCCGCCACGTCCGCGATCTGCAGCAGCAGTGGCGGCAGGCCGCCGACGTCCCGCGGCCGCAGGGCGAGCAGCTGTGGAAGCGCTTCAAGGCGGCGCACGACGAGGTCTGGGCGAAGTGCGAAGCGTACTTCGCCGCGCAGTCAGAGGAGCGCGCCGCCAATCTCGCGAAGAAGGAAGCGCTGGTCGCGCGCGCCGAGGGGCTGGCCGAATCGACGCGCTGGATCCAGACCGCCGACGAAATCAAGAGTCTCCAGGCCGAGTGGAAGACGATCGGCCCCGTGACGCGCGGGCAGGAAAAGGCGATCTGGGACCGCTTCCGCGGCGCGTGCGATCGCTTCTTCCAGAGGCGTCACGCAGACCTGGCCGAGCGCAAGACCGCCTGGGCGGAGAATTTCACGAAGAAGGAAGCGCTGTGCGTCCGCGCGGAGGATCTGTCGCAATCGACAGATTGGGAAGCCGCGGCCTCGCAGATCCGCGCGCTGCAGGCCGAGTGGAAAGCCATCGGGCCGGTCAAGAAGAGCCGCTCCGAGGCCATCTGGCAGCGCTTCCGCGCGGCGTGCGACGCGTTCTTCACGCGCTACGCGCAGCGCCACGACATCGCCCGCGGCGAGCGGGTCGCCGCGCGGGAGGCCATCGTGGCCGAATTGGAAGGCCTGACAGTCGCCAGTCCCGAGTCGCCGGTCCCCAGTCCCGAATCGCCGGTCCCCAGTCCCGAGTCGCCGGTCCCCAGTCCCGCGGACGTGCTCGCAAAGGTCCGCGACATCCGATCGCGCTGGCAGCGAGAGCTCGCCCAGCGGGGCGTCGATCGCGAACGCGCGACGACGCTCGACGCCCGCTTTGCCGCCGCCTTCACCGCCGTCGTCACCGCCCATCCCACGGTCTTCGGCGGCACGGACCTCGATCCGGACGCGAACCGCAAGCGGATGGACGCGCTCGTGAAGAAGATGGAAGACCTGGCCGAATCGCTGGCCGGACCGGGCGCCAGAGTCGACGAGTCGCTCTCGCCGACGACGCGGCTCGCAACGATGCTGCGCGACGCGCTGGCCGCGAACACGATCGGCGGAAAGGTCGACGACGATCAGCGCCTGCGCGCGGCTGCCGACGAAGTCCGCCAGGCACAGGCGACCTGGTCCCGCATCGGACCGGTGCCCGACGACACCCGCCGCGCGCTCGCCGATCGCTTTCAGCGCGCGATCCGGCGGATATCGGATCGGAGTGGGGCGGGTGTGCCGGGTGGGGCAGGCAGGTAGCCCGCCTACTGGATCTTGATCAGCTCTACGTCGAAGACGAGCATCCCGTAGGGCGCCTGTTTGCCGGCGTACGCGATCTTTTCGGGAACCCAGATCCGCATCTTTTCCCCTTCGACCATCAGCTCCAGCGCCTCGGTCCAGCCGGGAATCACGCCGTCGACGGCGAACGTCGCCGGCTGACCGCGGACGATCGAGCTGTCGAACATCTTGCCGTCCGAAGCGGTCCAGCCCGTGTAGTCGACCGTCACCTGGTTGTTCGGTTTCGGACGACGGCCGCCGACGCCCTGCTGAAGGATCTTGTAGCTGAGGCCGCTCGGCGTCTTGATGGCGTCGGCCGGCGGCGCCTTCACGTCGGACGGCGGACGGTTCGGAATGCCGAGCAGCTCCACGTCGAACACGAGCATCCCTTTGGGCCGGTTCTCTTGCCCCTTGTAGGCGAGCGCCTCAGGAATCCACAGCCGGCGCGTTTCGCCGACGGTCATCAGCTGCAGCCCTTCGCTGAAGCCCGCGATGACCCGGGCGACGCCGAACGTCGCGGGCTTGCCCTTTGTCACCGAGCTGTCGAACATCTTGCCGTCCGTCGTCCAGCCTGTGTAGTTGATGGTGACGAGATCGTCGCGAGTGGGCTTGTCGGCGCCCGTGCCCTTCTTGATCACCTTCGTCGCCAGGCCGGACGCGGTCTTCGCGGCGTCGGCGGGCGGCGCCGCGACGTCCGGCGGCGCCGGAATGGTGCTGGGCGCCTGAACCATTGCCATCGTCACAAGGAACGCTGAAAGCGTGAGCATGGCTCCCATTCTAATTGTGGTATCCTCCCCGGCGTACCTCGCTGGCCCGCCAAAGGGCCGTACCTGCGGCTTTCACTCGCGAAGATCGCAGACGGAGGCATGAGCGAGCACCTGAAGGGTGTCCATATGCCTTCGTTCAAGAAACTCACCCCCAATCTCATCGTCTCGAGCGTCGAACGCAGTCTGGCGTTCTACGTTGGCGTGCTCGGCTTCGAGCACGGCATGACGGTGCCCGAGCAGTCGCCGTTCGTGTTCGCGTCCGTGACGAGCGGAGCCGTCGAAATCTTCGTCAATGACGCCGCGACGGCCGTCAAGGAGTATCCGGGGTTTGCGGGAAAACCCCTCGGGTCGACCGGCACGCTGTTCATCGAGCTCGATGAGAGCGGCGAGAAGATTGACGGGCTGCACGATCGGATCAAAGGCCGCGTCAAGGTGACCATGCCGCTCGTGACGCAGTTCTACGGCATGCGCGAGTTCGCGATCGAGGATCCGGACGGCTACGTGATCACCTTCGCGCAGCGCGTCCAGGGATAGAGGGGCCTGAGCCATGAGGACGCTGCTGGCGCTGTCCGTGGCTGCGCTGGCGGCGTCGCATATCGAACCGCAGGCGGGCGGCGGGGCCGTTCGCCTGCGGGGCGTCAGCGCAGTGTCGGCGTCGGTGGCGTGGACGAGCGGCGCGAACGGCACAATTCTGAGGACCACGGACGGCGGCCGCACCTGGCAGCCGCGTCCGATTCCCGGCACGGAGAAGCTCGACTTCCGCGACATCGACGCCTTCAGCGATCGTGTCGCCTATGTGCTCAGCATCGGCAGCGGAGAGGCGTCGAGGATCTACAAGACCATCGACGGCGGCGAACGCTGGAGCCTGCAGTTCGCCAACACCGACCCGAAGGTCTTTCTCGACGCGATGACGTTCGCCGACGAGACGCACGGCTTCGCGTTCAGCGACTCGGTGGACGGCGCCTTCGTGATTCTGTCGACGAGCGACGGGCGGACGTGGACGCGCGTGCAGGCCGATCGGCTGCCGCCGGCGCTGCCGGGCGAGGGCGCGTTTGCCGCAAGCGGATCGAACGTCGCGATGGTTGGACGCAGCCAGGTCTGGATCGGCACCACGGCGTCGCGCGTGCTCCATTCGGCCGACGGAGGCCGAACGTGGACCGTCACGCAGACGCCGGTCGCGACCGGCACGGCAACCGGCATCTTCTCCATCGCGTTCCGCGATCGCGATCACGGCGTCGTCGTCGGCGGAAATTATCAGAAAGAAGCAGAGGCCACCGACAACGCAGCCGTCACGAGCGACGGCGGCCGGACCTGGACGCTCGTGAAGGGTCTCGGTGGATTTCGATCGGCGGTGGCGTGGCTGCCTGGTTCGCCGCAGACGCTCGTCGCTGCCGGTCCGAGCGGGATCGATCGTTCGGCGGACGGCGGCCGCGCCTGGAAGCCCGAGCGGGGAGAGGGATTCGACGCCGTCAGCATCACGCGCGGCGGAACGGTCTGGATGTCCGGATCGCGCGGGCGCGTGTCCCGTCTGCAAATCGGGAAATAGACACAGCGCTCCGGCCGAGCGGCGCGAGTTTTTCCGACGCGGCGCCACGGCTCACCGGAGCGAATGCGCGGGGCCGTCGGTCAGGCGTCGCGACTCAGACGGGCTGCAGCGCGGGAAATAGATACAGCGCTTCGAGACCGCCCGAGAGCGTCGTCAGCAGATCGCTGAGACGCCCGCCCGCGTCGGTCTGGCTGAGATCGCCTGCGGCGAGCAGTCCCTTCGTGAGGCTCTCCCCATCAACGACCGTTTTTCCGGCGCCGGCTGCGTACATGGCGCCGACGACGCACGCCGCAGTGAGGTAAGCGACGCGCATCGCCACTTCGTCGATGACAGGACGGCGCGTCGATCCGATGGACTCGAATCCCGCCTGCAGGTGACGATGAACGATCGCGTGCACGGACGGGTCGTCGAGGCCGATGGGCAGTTTCTTCGCGCGGCGAAGATTGAAGAGACCGACAGATGGTCCGGCGCCATGGAGATGCGCCATCAGCCGCGCCAGCGTCAACCGCAGGCGGGCGCGCGACCGTCCCTCGCCGGCGTCCAGCCGCAGCTGCAGCGAGAGGACCGCGAACAGGAAGCCCCGGAAGAGCAGTCGCGCGACGCGGGACGCGCGGCGCTGTGACGCGGGGCCTTCCTGGCCCAGCGCGTAGTTTCCGGTCAGTTCGAAGTACTCGACGAGCGCATCCGGCGGAAGCTGCAGCACCTTCGGACGCGACCAGTCTTCGAGCAGCTTCGCGATGCGGCGGAGGTTCGCGCGGATGTCCGGCGAGCGGTCGAGCAGGAGCGTGAGAAACGTCCGGACGCGCGCGAGCGCGTCGCGCGAGATCGCGTGTCCGCGCACGAACTCCACGGGCCGCGCGGCCTCCGGAAATACGCGCGCCCAGTCCGCATAGAGACGGCTCACGTCGCGCTGGTATCCGGAGACCGGCGCGCCCTGATTCGCGATGACGGTCGGGCACGCGAAGCTCGCCGAGACGACGATTTCGTCATCGTTCTGTCCGGAGGCCCCTGCCCCCCGGAACGGATGGAAACTGAAGGGAAAGACCCGGCAGGCGAGCGGCTTGCTGCGCTCGCCCATCGCCTCATGAATGCGGCAGCGGCTCTCGGGAGTCAGAAACACGCACGCGCCGTCCGCACGCTTGCGGATCCGAAGCAGACCGCCGTGGCCGGGAATCGGCTCGAACGGATCCTCGTCGAGCCATTTCCCGACGCCGGCCGCGCGAAGGGCTTCGACCTCCGCCTTCGTGACCGGCACTGTCGTTCGGTGGCAGCAGCGTCCGCATTGCGCGCAGGTGAACCGCTGCTCGGACGACACGAGGAGTTTAGGCATTGGCCGAGCGAAACAGTGTTGAATACAAGCTGTTGCGTTCAGGACGTCGGATCGACGCCCTCCAGACCGGCAGCGGGGCACGCTTCGAGGAGATGCCGGTCGTTGGTGTAGAGGCGATCGAACCGTTCGGATCTGGCCGTGACCAGATGGACGGCGTCGGGCGACCGGAGGAACACCGATCGCTCGAGCGCGGCGAACAGCGCCTGGACGTCGTCGAGGAGCGATTCGGTGGGGGCGATCAGTTTCCACAGCCCCTGCTTCACGTCGTGCGCGAACTGGCCGTTCAACGCCCGGAACGTCTCGGGTGAGATCGAACCCTCGCGGTGCTTTCGGTGGAACGCCGCAGAGACCTCGGCGACCGCGATGCGGGACGTGACCACGACTCCCGAACGCCGTGCCAGCCGGCGTACGGCAGAGCGGCCCGGTTCGTTCACGTAGAACTTGGCGACCAGCGCCGAGTCGAAGTACGCCGCCGTCAACGCGGGAGCCACGCCGCGCAGGTCCCTACCGATCCCGATCGCGACTGATGAGATCGGCTACGGGCGTGCCGCGAACGGGTCTGTCGAGCGCCGCGCCGAATCTCTTCAACGGCTTCCAGCGCTCGAAGCGATTGACCGCCGGGGCTTCGGTCACGGGGGTCAGCGTTGCGACGGGCATGCGGCGATCCAGGACGAGAATGGCCCCGTGTCTTCGCGCGCCGCGCACCCATGCGCCGGTGTTCCGATGCAGCTCGCGAATCGAGATCGCCTTCATGTGTGACATTGTCACTCATCAGCCGGTGTCGGTCAAGAACGGACGACGTCCTCAGTGCGACGTGGTGCGTTTCCGCCTGCGCGCCGGTCCGGTCCACCGCACCTTCCTCCAGGCGTATTTCCGGTAAGGATCGGTGGGAAACGTCGCATAGTACAGCGGCCGCAGCTGCACCGCCGCCTGCCAACCCGCCGTCAGCACGGCGCTCATGGTCTTGACCCTTCGACTGGGGGATCCCTGCGACTTCCTGCCTTTGAACGACTCGATCTGCCGCGGCAGGTGCTCGTGCGCGGTAATCCCGCGCGCCCGCAAGGCACCCGCGAGCGGCGCCATCGCCTCGAGCGCCGCCTCGGCGTCCTCGATGAACTGCCGATGGCTGCGGCGCAGCATGGGGAGTTTCAGGTTCGTGGCCGTGGCCTCGGCGACGAGGCGGGCCGTGCGCATCAGCTCGTTCATCTGCATCCGGATGAGGCTGGCGCGCGTGCACATCCGCTGCGGATCCATCGGGATGCGAGTGTGCTTCCGCCGCCGCCAGGGGACTTCGCGAAAATGGGGGCGCGCCGTCTGCACCGCCGCCCGCATCCGGTCCAGGAGCGGCTTGACCGCCGGCTGCCGTTCGAGCGCACGGCGGTCCTCTTCGCACCGTGCGAGCAGGTAGGCGAGCGCCTCGTACCGTTTCCGGTTCGTGGTTCTCACGGGCGAACTCCAGCACTATTAGACACCTCGCGCCGCGCGATGCTTTCACACAAAAAATGCCCGCGGCGGCGCGCCGCCGCGGGCATGTTCCCCTTACGACGCCTTTTCTACCGGCGGTGCGGCCGGTGCCGGCTCGGGCGGCGCAGCCGGAGCGGCGCTCTTACCCGCGCGCGACGGACCGATCCGCCGCGCGTCCTTCCACTGGCTGATCGCGTCGAGATCGCCCGAGGCCACGGCGAAGAAGAGGGGCTGCAGTCCCGCCGCGGCGTCCGCCCCGGCGCCGAGCGCGTCCTTCAGGGCCGCCCGGGCGCCCGCGCGCTGAGTGCGCGCCGCTTTGGTCGCATCCACGCCGCCGTCCAGCAGCGCGATCTGCTTCGGCAGATCGTCGTACGACTGGATCTTGTGGGCCTTGAACACGCCGGCGAGCGGCGCGACCTGCTCGAGCACCGATCGGGCGTCGGCGATCAACTGCTGGTGGCTGGCATTACGCATCGGGGGCAGGTCGATCGCCGTCCCGGAGGGGGCGCCGAGCACGCGCGCGGTCCGGATCAGGTCCTCGGCCTGTTGCCGGACGATCGTCGCGCTTGCGTGCCGGGCCGCGCTGGCCTGGTGCCCGGCATTCCGTCCGTCGGACAGGCTTTTGAGAGCGTCGCCGGACTTGCTCACCGACTGTCGCAGGGCGTCCATGAATGGCTTGCCGAGCGGCATCGCTTCGATGGGCTCCTTGTGCTCCTCGCACAACCCGAGCACGCTCTTGAGGGACTCGTACTGCCGTTTGTTCGTCGTCTTCATATGACTGCGCTCCTTTGGCGCGTTAGGGCGGCAGGAGGAATTCCCGCCGCTCTACTAAGTAATATGGTGCATTAACGTGAATGGTTGAAGAACGACGGAACTCTCTCTTGTTCAACGAGATGCGGAGCACGATCTCGAGATCCCGACGAAGCGTGAAGGGCCCGAGTAAGGGAGGCGGTTCACCAGTGGAAGCGGGTGCGCGAATAATCGAACGGGTGCGAGCTGAAATGGAACACGGCGCAGCCGAAATGGATCGGTGCGCAGGAAACGCTGAACGCGGGCGAGGACAAACGACACTCGCCCCGCGCTCAGTAGAAGTGGAACGACAACAAGTGGCATGGGGGCGTGCAAGAGTTGCACGCGCCCCCGTTCCAATGACACTGGTTGCACGAAAAGCGGAACGGGGGCAGGTAGAAGTTACGCGGGGCCTGCGCTACTTCTGATTGGCCAGCCCGGCTTGCGCGCACTCGTCGACGACGGTCAGGTAACGCTGCACGCCGTCGACGCCGATCACGTACGGATTCGGATCGCCGGGCTTTCTCTTCTCGATCATCGGCAGCTTCGTTTTCGATCCGTCGAAGATCGTGTGGTTCGAAATGAGCACGTCCGCTTCCGCGCGTCTGGCGATCGCCTTGTACCGCTCGGCTGAATCGCTGTAGGTCTTGAACCAGAAGCTGGCCGGACGCTCGGGCGTGATGTAGGCCGCCGGTCCCGCCATCCAGTTGAACGCCGTGCCGCCCCACGTTGCCACGACGTGCTTCTCGCCGTGGTCGTAGACCGGGAAGATCGCCGACAGTGTGCCCAGCGTATGTCCGGCCGTGTTGTAGAGGAGCACGGTCGTGTCGCCGAGCGTAATCACGTCGCCGTCCTTCGCGACGATGTCGCGCCTCGGCTTCGTCCCGTTGCCGCGGTCGAGCAGGTCCCAGTCCGCCGCGGACAACACGACGCGCGCGTTGAATTTGTCCTGCAGGTACTTCGCGCCGCCCGAATGGTCGCCGTGGCCGTGGCTGATGACGACGTACTTGATCGTCTGCGGATCGAGGCCCAGCGTCTTCAACCCGCCGGTGACCTCGTCGTCGACGGAGTAGTCGAAGATCGCGTCGATCAGGATCAGCCCTTCGGACGTTTTGATCGCCCAGACGGAGTACTCGGTCTGGCCGATGAAATAGAGGTTGTCGAACACCTTCACCGGCTCCGCGTGCCAGGAGTCGCGCGGAGGAGGACCTGTACGACGCCCTCCACCGGCGGGCGCGGCGCCGCGGGCGGGCCGCACCGCGGACGGGTCCGGCACCGCCTCCCGGCAGATCCGGTTGTACACGCCGGCGAAATCGGAGCCGGCGGCCGCTCTCGCGGCGTCGAGGTGCGCCTGCACCGCCGGCTTCGACGACTCAATCGGCCCGGCCTGCGTCTGCGCGTATGCCGCGGCTCCGGCCACCACGATGGCGATCGCGATTCGGTGCACGCAGATCTCCTTTGCGCTCGGCTGAAGCCTCGCGCTCCTTATGCGCTCGGCTGAAGCCTTGCGCTCCTTACCGTTTCTGCTTCGCGAGCTGATCGAGTGTCGCCTTCAACGCTTCGAGCCGCTGACCTGCTTCGCCGAGTTTGCCTTCCGCCGTCAGGCGCTGATAGTCCGCCAGGTCCTTCGCCGCCTGCGCGATCAGCGCGTTGACGTCGATCGTGGCTGCCGCCGGCGCAGGCGGCTGCACCCCGCGTCCGGCCGCCGCCCCCTGGGGTGACGTCGGTGGAGCCGCCGGCGACGCCGCGAGCGACGGCGCGGTCTTGCCGAAGAGACTGGTCAACGCTTCATCGAACGTCGTTCCGTAGCCCAGGCGATCCTGAATCGCGAGGACGACGAGGCGCAGCTCGGGCATCGGACTGCTGACAGCCTGCAGGTAGATCGCCTCCGCGTACAGCAGCGCGCGGCCGACTGGAATCACGATCAGCGATCCGCGGCGCACGTGCGAGCCCTGCTGGTTCCAGAGCGTCAGCTGGCTGGAGAGCTGCGGATTCTGGTCGATGCGCGCCTCGACCTGCAGCGGGCCGTCGACGAGCCGCGTCTTCGGGAAGGCGTACACGAGCGCGCTGCCGTAATGCGGCTCGTCGCTGCGGCCCGCGATCCAGCCGATGAGATTGTTCCGGTTTGCCGGGGTGAACGGCAGGATCTCGACGAATTCCGGCGTCTGCTCGCCCGGCAGCGTCATCAGCACGTAGTTCGGATCCATCGGGATCGTCCCCTGCTGCCCGCTGCGGGCGTTCGTGCCGACCTCGCTCGCGATGCTCCAGAGATCCTCGCGGTTGTAGAACACCTCGGGATCGGTCATGTGATACAGCGCGTAGACGCTCGCCTGCAGCCGCAGCTGCATCTCGGGATAGCGGACGTGCTTGCGCAGCGAGGGCGGCATCGCCGACGCATCCTTGAAGAGGCTCGGGAAGATGCCGCGATACGCCGCAACGATGGGATCCTCCGGATCGAACACGTAGAACGTCGTCGTGCCGTTGTACGCATCGATGGTCGCCTTGACGCTGTTGCGCAGGTAGTTGACCAGCGGACGGCCGCGGTCGATCTGGTAGTGCCGCGAGTACGGATACGAATCCGACGTCGTGAAGCCATCGACCATCCACCACAGGCGGCCGGTATCGTCGATGACCATGTAGGGATCGTCTTCCTGCGTGAGGAACGGTGCGAGCGCGTCGATCCGCTCGTGGATGGTGCGCCGCATCAGCAGGCGGCTGTCCGGCGTGATGTCGTCGCTGAACGGCAGCTTCGCCAGGTCGCCGAGCTGCAGCGCGATGAGCAGACGCCGCAGCAGGCCGCCCAGGACGATGCCGCCCGAGCCGTTGTATGTCTCGAAGTTGTCCTGATCGCCCTGCGGATAGTTGAATTCCTTCTGCCGCGTCTTGACGTAGACGTCGGTGTTCGTCATCTCCCCGAAATAGATTTCCGGCCGCGTGACCTTGATGTTCGGCTCCGTGCTCTCGACCGGCATGTTGCTGAGCAGCAGCCGGGGGAGTCCCTCCTGCGTGAACTCGTTCACCGGATTCATCGTCACGCCGTAGCCGTGGGTGTAGACCAGCTTCTCGTTGATCCAGTTGCGGCCGCTCTCGGGCAGCTTGTCGACGCTCAACTCGCGCGCCGCCAGCATTACCTGCCGCTCCGACCCGCCGATCATGTAGCGATCGATGTCGATGTCCGGGAAGTCGTAGTAGGTGCGGATCTCCTGGATCTGCCGGAGCGTGTCCTGCAGCGCGTGCCAGTCCCATAGCCGGATGTTCTGGATCGTCGGCTGGTTCTTGTCCGCCTCGACCGCTTCCACGGTCGTGTCGGCCGGGAACGCATGCCGCTCGACGCGGTTCAGCCCGAACGCCTGCTGCGTCATCTCGATGTTGTGCGCGATGTACGGGCGCTCCCGCTGCAGCTGGTTCGGCTTGACGATGAAGTTGCTGACGTACCACGCGATGATGCCGACGCCCACGTAGCAGGCCACGGCCGGCAGCAGCGCGGCGACGAACCACATCACGTTGCGGTTGCCGAACGCCGTCGCCAGCGCGATGACAGCGCCGGCGACGAGCGCTATTGCGACGACGAGCATGCCTGCGATGACGACGTGATCGTCCGTGTAGGTGACGCCGGCGAAGATCGTGTTGTCCGTGAACAGACGCTCGAACCGGCCCAGGTACACGCGCGCGGCGATCGACAGGAGAAACACCGCGTAGGCAATCGACAGCCCGCGCCACGCAGCGGTCGGCGTCGCCGAGCGCCGGCCGGACAGCAGCCGCGTGCCGCCGCCGACGACGACGAAGAAGATGGCGATGCCGCCGGTCACCACGGCGAGCGTCGTCACCCAGCCGGTGAGGAGGTCCCACGCCGGCAGCGTGAACAGATAGAAGGTCAGTGGCCGATGGAAGATCGGATCCGCCGGGCCTGACGGCGCGCTGCTCCAGTAGAGCGCGAACGTCTGCCAGTCGCTCATCATGCCGGCGCCCGTCGCCAGCGCGACGACGAGCGAGACGACGCCGGCAATCAGCCGCAGCACGGGTTCCACCGGCAGGCGGATCGGCTGGCCGTTGATCAGAATCGGCAGCCGCGCCAGTTCCCCGAGCTGCGCGGGCTTGTACGCGAGAAAGGCGCCGTAGATGACGGCCGCCGTTGCCGCGAAGAACACCGTGAACGTCGTCGCCTGCAGGTTCAGCGACTTCCAGAAGACGTCGGCGTATCCCAGCGACTCGAACCACAGCGCGTCGACGTAATACGACAGCGCGGTGCCGCCGCCGAGGAGCAGCAGCACGATGACGACGGCGATGACGATCAGTCCGCGCCTCCGCCCCGGGTGCCGGTTGTCCGGCGGCCAGTCGATCACGCGATCGCGCGGTGTTGCCATGGATTGCCTGCGTTCTGGAGCTTACTTCAATCCGTAATCCTTCCAGACATAGTCGCGCTCGATCACGCCGGGACTCGGAAGCGAGTCGCCCGGAACCGGCTCAGGCGTGGCATGACGGACCGGCGGCAGGTGGCGAAGGTAGACGAGGACGGCGTACCGGTCCTCCTCGGACCAGTTCGAATACGACGCCCACGGCATCGCGGTGTACGTCACCGCATGGCTGTCGGCGAACACGCCGCGGCGCAGCACGCGCTTGACGTCCTCGTCGCTGCGCCTCCCGAGGCCGGTGTCCTTGTCGGCCGTCAGGTTGCGGCTGACGAACGTCCCGTGCGCCGTCTCGAGCTTGACCGCGCCGCCCGCGAGGTACTTCGAGAGATCCGGACCCTGCGATCCGCTCATCGCGTGACAGCCGATGCAGCCCGTCGTCTGCACGATGTAGCGTCCGCGCGCCGCGATCGCGCGTTCGGCCGGATCGGCGATGCCCGTCACCGGCGGCGCGGATTCGCGCATCTGCCGCCCGAATTCCTCGGGCGGCGTAGTGAGCAGCGGCGGAATGGAATACAGGAACACGCAGAGCCCGGCCGCGGCCGCGCCGGCGAG
>DASQHH010000750.1:0-9615 GCA_035632195.1 Vicinamibacterales bacterium | reverse complement strand
GCTGCTTCAGAATCGATCGCGCCGCCGCCGCCTCCGCTTGCCGTCACGCTGTGGTTCGCTGCGAACGTCTCCGAGTCGCTCGGGCGGCGCATGACCGACGAAGCCGATGCCGTGTGGCGTCCGGCGGGCGTCGCATTCGCGTGGCGCCGCGCCGAGGCCGGCAGGCCGCCTGGCCCGCTGGAGGTCATCGTCGACGATGACCGCGGCGCGCCGTCGCCGCAGCCGCCGCTCGGCTGGATCGTGTTCGAGAAGAACGCGCCGACGCGGCTGATCCATGTCTCCTACGCCAACGCGATGGCGCTGCTCGCAGATGCAGGGGACGTGGTCGGCCGCGTCAACGACATGCCGATCACGCAGCGTGAGACGTATCTCGGGCGGGCGATGGGCCGCGCCCTGGCGCACGAGCTGGGGCACTACCTGCTCGCATCCAAGACGCACACGCGCGCCGGCCTGATGCGCGCCACGTTCACGGCGGTCGACATGTTCTCGCCGACGCGCCTGCGGATGGACGTCGAAGCGCCTGTTCGCGAGACGATCGTCGCGAAGCTCGGCAGCGCCGGCTCGCGCCCGACGACTCCGTAGGCGAGCGCTCGTCTAAAGCCTCGCGCTCCGCAAGGCATGCGGGGTGTTACCATCCCGCATGCTTAGAGAACTATTCGCCGCTCGGCTGAAGCCTCGCGCTCCGCTGGGGCCTCGCGCTCCGCTAAGGACTCGCGCTCCACTAAGGACTCGCGCTCCGTACATCGCGCTGGCGCTGACGCTGGCCGTCTTTGCCGACAGGGCGCCGCTCGCGCAGTCCCGCACTGCCGCGCCGAAGATCACGACACCGAAGGAGCACTTCGGCCACGATGTCGGCGACGACTACTACCTGTCCACCTACACGCAGTACGGCGATTACCTGAAGAAGCTGGGCAAGGAATCCGATCGCGTGAAGGTCGTCGAGATCGGCAAGACCGAAGAGGGCCGGGCGCAGCTGATGGCGATCATCACGTCGCCCGAGAATCACAAGAAGCTTGCGCAGTACAAAGAAATGAACCGCAAGCTCGCGATGGCCGACGGCCTCACCGACGACCAGGCGCGCCAGCTGGCGAAGGAAGGCCGCGCGGTCGTGTGGATCGACGGCGGCATCCACGCGACGGAGGTGCTCGGGGCGCAGCAGCTGACCGAAACGGTGTACGAGCTCGCGTCGCGGATCGACGCGGAGACGCTGCGCATCCTCAACGACGACATCATCCTGCTCACGAACGTCAATCCCGACGGCATGGAGATGGTCGGCAACTGGTACATGCGCAACGCGGACGAGAAGCAGCGGTCGACCAGCGGCCTGCCGCGGCTCTACCAGAAATACATCGGCCACGACGACAACCGCGACTTCTACATGATGAATATGTCGGAGAGCGTCAACACCAACAGGGTGCTGTACCGCGAGTGGTATCCGATCATCATGTTCGATCACCACCAGACCGGCCCCGCGGGCGCCGTGCTGTTCGCGCCGCCGTTCCGCGATCCGTTCAACTACAACTTCGATCCGCTCATCGTCCTCGGCATCGACATGGTCGGGTCGGCCATTCACACGCGTCTCGCGTCCGAGAACAAACCGGGTGCGGTGATGCGTTCGGGCGCGCCGTACTCGACGTGGTTCAACGGCGGCATCCGGACGACGGCGTATTTCCACAACCAGATCGGACTGCTGACGGAAGCCATCGGCAACCCGACGCCGGTGACGATCCCGTTCGTCCCCGACATGCAGCTGCCGCGCGCCGACGTGCCCAACCCGATCGCGCCGCAGGCGTGGCCGTTCCGCAAGGCGATCGAGTACGAGGTGACGGACAACTACGCCGTGCTCGACCTCGCGTCGAAGCGGAAGGAAGACTTCAACTTCAACCTGTACCGGATGGCGAAGAACGCCATCGAGAAGGGCAGCCGCGACAACTGGACGATCCATCCCAAGCGGAT
This sequence comes from Vicinamibacterales bacterium, assembly GCA_035632195.1. GTDB lineage: Bacteria > Acidobacteriota > Vicinamibacteria > Vicinamibacterales > CAVVIG01 > DASQHH01. The sequence goes on along the minus strand of DASQHH010000750.1, from coordinate 7,659 downwards.
CGAGGCCGTGCGTGAGGCGGAGGCGGCGGCGCAGCCCGCCAGAGGCGCCGCTGCCGGAGCGGGCGGAGGCGGACGCGGTGGACGTGGAGGTGGCGGCGGACGCGGCGGCGTGCCGGTCGCCCTCTACAACAGCGTCCTGCACGATCCGAAGATGCGCGATCCGCGCGGATTCATTCTCCCGTCGGACCAGCCCGATTTCCCGACGGCGACCAAGTTCGTCAACGCGCTGATCGAAGCGGGCGTCATCGTCCAGCGCGCAACCGCGGCGTTCACCGTCAACGGCAAGTCCTACCCGGCCGGCTCGTACGTCGTGAAGACGGCGCAGCCGTTCCGTCCGCACGTGATGGACATGTTCGAGCCGCAGGACCATCCGGACGACATTCCGTATCCGGGCGGACCTCCGCGTCCGCCGTACGACGCGACCGGCTACAACCTGTCGTACTCGATGGGCGTGAAGTTCGATCGGATCCTCGACGCGTTCGACGGCCCGTTCGAGAAGGTGCCGGACGTCGTGAAGCTCGCGGGCAAGGTCACGCCGGCGCCGCCGCGCGGCGCGTTCGTGATCGACGGCCGGCAGAACGACGCGTTCGTCGCTGCGAACCGGCTGCTCAAGGCGAAGCAGCAGGTCGTGCGCGCCTCGGCGCCGTTCACGATGAACGGGAAGACGTATTCGGCGGGTACCTTCTTGATTCCCGCGACGCCGGAATCGGCGCCGATCGTTCAGAAGGCCGCCGCCGACAAGGGACTGACCGTCGATTCCGCGCCGCAGGTGCCGACCGGCGAGTCGGCGCCCGTGACCCTCAAGCCCGTGCGCATCGGCCTCTGGGATCAGTACGGCGGCTCGATGCCGTCAGGCTGGGTCCGCTGGATGCTCGAACAGTACGAATTCCCGTTCGAGGTCGTGTATCCGAAGACGCTCGACGCCGGGAACCTCAACGCGAAGTTCGACGTGCTGATCTTCGTCGACGGCGGCATTCCGGCGCGCGATGCCGGCGGCCGCGGCGCGGGCGCGGGGGACGTCGGCGAATTCTTCGGCAACCAGCCGGCGGCCGACTCGATTCCGGCCGAGTATCGCGACTGGCGCGGCCGCACCACCGTCGCGCGGACCGTTCCCGAGCTCGCGAAGTTCGTCGAAAACGGCGGCACGCTGCTGACGATCGGATCGGCGACGTCGATGGGCTACCACGAGAAGCTGCCGATCAAGGACGCGCTCGTCGAGCGCGTGGCGGGCGGCGCCGAGCGTCCGCTGCCGAGCGAGAAGTTCTACATCCCGGGCACGCTGCTCGAGGTCCGCGTCGACAACACCAACCCGCTCGCGTGGGGCCTCGAGTCGACGGCCATGATTTTCTTCGATCACAGCCCGGCGTTCCGCCTCGAGCCCGAAGCGGCGCTCAAGGGCGTGAAGCCGGTCGCGTGGTTCGACGACGCGACGCCGCTGCGCAGCGGCTGGGCCTGGGGACAGCAGTACCTCGATCAGGCGGTGGAAATCGTCGACGCGCCGATCGGGAAGGGACGGCTGGTGCTGTTCGGACCGGAAATCACCTGGCGCGCGCAGCCGCACGGCACGTTCAAGTTCCTGTTCAACGGGATCTACGCGAACGCCGCAGCCGTGACGCCGACGACGCGCACGACCGCGCAGCAGCGTTGAAGCAACCGCAGAGATCGCAGAGATCGCAGAGTTTTTATTGTTTTTGGTTTTGACGAGCGGGACAGGCCCCGGCCTCACTGATTTCTGAACAACCAGGAAAGCTCTGCGAACTCCGCGGTCTCTGCGGTTGCTTTCTCTCACCGTTCGAAGTCGGCTTTCGTCAGTGAAGGGTTGACTTCGATTCGCTCGAGCAGCAGGTCGTCGATGATTTTGCCGCGGCTCGTCGTGGTCACGCGGTAGGGCAGCTTCAGGCCGTCGGTGGCGCGGCGTTCGCTGAACGCGATCGTCACATCGTCGCCGCCGACGTTGGTGTAGGTGAGCCGCGCGGGCAGGAAGGTGCCTGGTTCCGAGAAGTAACGGAACGGCGCGCCGGACCGGACCTCCAGCTCGAAGGCGAATGGATTCGGGACGCTGCTGACGTATGTCTGGCCCCCGCCGCCGCTGCTTGACGACGAGGTCGAGCCGGCGGCGTCCTGGTTGCGCCTTGCCTGCGCCCGCTGACCTTGCTCCGCTGTGCCCTGCGGCTGCACGCTCCCGACGTCCCCGGTCAGCGATCGAAACATCACGACGTCGCGCGGCGACAGATACGCCGCGGCGCCGAGCAGCAGCTGTAGCATCCGCTCGCGCTCCGACGCGACGATCTGATCCGCCAGATTCGGCGGCGGCAGCGTCGTCCGCCCCCGTTCGCTGATGACGCTCAGCGGATGGCTGCCGGAGAATCCGGATCGCTTCTCCCCGAACGGCGCGCGATCGATCCGCAGGTAATGGTCCGGCAGCAGGATCCGGATTTCGAGGTCGCACTCCACAAGGCCCCTGCTCGCCGGGATGCGTGACAGTCCGGCGAACACGATCGATTTCAGGCCTGCCACCGCGTCGACGCCCCCGGGGCCGCCGACTGCTTCGCGGCTGCGCTTGAGGATCGCGCGCGCGTTCGAATCCTTGAAGTCGAGCGACTCCTGGGCGAGGAGGCCGGCTATGGCCAGCGCGCAGAATCCAGTGCCGATCACGAAGCGTCTCACGGCGCGATTATACGGGACGCTGTATTGGGGATTGCGGATTGGTGATTGCGGATTAGGGTTCCAGGTTCTACGTTCGGGGTTCTTGGTTCTCATTTCGGCGGTTGGCTCCTTCGCGCGCGGTGTTGATCGAGGCGACGAAGATCCGAGTCAACTGATCGGCCTCGTCGAGGAGGCGTGCCGCAGTGTTCTGTCGTACGAGGCCGCACTCGGCCAGGATTTCGAGCCACATCGCGCTCTCGTCGGCTTCTTCCTCGGCATCCGACATCTTGCTGATGAAATCCCGCTTGGACTTCGCCCGACACGCACGGCGATAGTTGGACGCCGTGCCAGTACCCGATCGAATCAACTGGCGTCCAATGACGTCAGTCGCCAGGCCCGGCCGCAGGGCCAATACGAATTGAACAACGTCAATGAAATCGGGACGTGCTCTATTTGACCTCCTGAAACCGTGAAGAACCTGAGGGCAGAACCAAAGCGAAAGAACCGAGTTTTTGCAATCCGCAATTCAGCGCGGTATCAGCTCGGGAGACGGAATGAAACCGTACAGATGCCGCCCGACGATCTCCTGGATCACGATAGCCGGATTCTCTTTTTCCACATCGTCGGCATCGAAGTCGTTCTGCCAGAGATACACCGCGCGGCTGAAGTGCTCGGACAGAAACGGCACCAGGCGGGAGACGAACGAGTCGCGGAAGATGACCGCGCGCGGCAGCGTCGAACCGGGGATCTCGGTCACGAGCCGCCCCTCCTCGGCGGTCGGAGCGGCGCCGGCCGGCTCGACGACCTGCGCCCGTTTCGATATTTTCGGGACGAGCACGAGATCCTCCTCGCGCAGAACGCGCTTCAGTCCCATCATGCCCGCGAGGTCGCCGCTGATGACGTCGCGCGACGCGGCCATGAAATCATCGCGCGAGAGCGGCGGCGGCACGGCCGGCAGGCGCGCGTGCGCTGCGCCGATGATGAGCGTGTAAGCCGCGAACGCGCCGCGGTCGTTCCAGTGCGTGTCGGTCTTCTGGTAGACGCGCTCCCGCGCCTTCGCGTCCGCGAGCGCCGGGCGGACGTCGACGGCGAGCGCGGTGTCCTGCAGCGCGGTGAACAGCTGATCGGTGCGCGACAGCGCATTCACCCGGACGATCGACGCGGGCATCATCTCGGGATAGACGGCGTGCTTGTCGGGCGCGATCGTGAACACGTAGGCGATGCCTTTGCGCTGCAGCCAGCGGTTCGCGTCCACGAGCGCCGCGCGCCAGTTGGCGATCGCCGCGTCCGTCATCAGGCTCGTCGACGCGTAATCGTCGATCGCGTTGTCGTCCGCGTAGAAGAACCAGCCGTCGTCGCCCTTGATGACTGCGGAGGTGGGCGACACGCCGAGGCCGAACAGCCGCTCCCCGCCGTACCCTTTGATCAGCGTGGAGCGGAAGCCGAAGTGGTCGTCGAACCAGTGCGTCAGTCCCGCGCCGAACTGCGCCGGAGACGCCGGCGCCGGGAACGCCGCGAGCTGGCGGTTCTCGGCGCCCGGATCGGCGCCGTCACGCCCGGCGACGTTCGCGGCGAGCGGAAGCGCGATGATGACGGCGAATGCGGCAACGAGAGCCGTCTTCATCAGAATTGAAAATAAATGAACGGGTTGTAGGTGCCGGACGCCACTTGCATGATCGACGCGATGAACAGCACGACGAGCGTCGCGACGCTCGCCGCGGACGCTGTCCAGTCCAGCGCCGGCGTTCGCGCGGTCCGCCCGGCCGCAGCTTTCACCCATGGCGTCGATCCGACGATGCCGGCGGCAATGACCAGGAGCAGGTCGGGCTTCAGAAACCACTGGACGGTGTACGGCGTCGGCTCGGCCGCGCCGAGTCCCGCCATCGCCTGCAGGTAGCCGACCGCGGCGGTCAGCGTGCCGGCGCGGAAGAACACCCAGCCAATCATCACGACGAGCATGGTGTAGACGTGGGGCCAGATGGGCCAGGCTCGAATCCCCCATGGCTGATGGCCGATCGGTGATCGCTTCGCGCGTTCGATCACGAGGAACAGCCCGTGCCAGAGTCCCCACACGACGAAGTTCCAGCTCGCGCCGTGCCACAGGCCGCACAGAAAGAACACCGTCACGAGGTTGACGTACGTGCGCGCGCGCGATACACGGCTGCCTCCGAGCGGCACGTACAGGTAGTCGCGGAACCAGTTCGACAGCGTCATGTGCCAGCGGCGCCAGAAGTCCTGCACGCTGGTTGCGATATACGGCCACCGGAAGTTCTCGGGGAACTTGAACCCGAACATCGCGCCAAGGCCGATCGCCATGTCCGAGTAGCCGGAGAAGTCGAAATAGATCTGCAGGGTGTAGCAGAACAGCCCCAGCCACGCGTGCGCCGCCGTCAGCTGATCGGTAGGCATGCCGAAAATCGCGTCGGCCGTGACAGCCACGACGTTGGCCACGAGCGCTTTCTTGGCAAGGCCGATGATGAACCGGCGCACGCCGCAGGCAAACGTGTCCAGCGTCACCACGCGCGCCGCGAGCTGATCCGCGATTTCGCGGTACCGGATGATCGGCCCCGCGATCAGCTGGGGAAACAGCAGGAGGTAGAGCGCGGCGTGCACCGGGCTCTTCTGCGCCGTCGCGTCGCGGCGGTAGACGTCGACCACGTACGAAATCGCATGGAAGGTGAAGAAGGAGATGCCGATCGGCAGCAGCACGCGCGGGACGACGATCGGATGGACGCGCAGCGCGAGGAAGAGCGTGTTGACGTTGTCGGCGAAGAAGTTGGCGTACTTGAAGACGCCGAGGACGGCGAGGTCGGCCGCGACGGCGACGCCCACGAGCACCTTCGCCGCCGGCGTGCCGCGGCCACCCTTAAGGGGTCCCCGGAGCAAGTGTCGATCGACGGCGATCGCCATCAAGTAGTTGAAGCCGATCGACGCCAGCATCAGCCACGTGAACGCGCCGCCGCCGGAAGCATAGAAGAGCACGCTCGCGATCAGCAGCAGCCAGTTGCCGTAGGCGGCGTGCACCCGGGTCCTCTGCGCGAAGTACAGCGCGAGCAGCGCCGGCAGCAGCAGGAATAGAAATGAAGGTTGAGTGAAAAGCAAGGCTGACGCCGAGAGGGCTGAAGGCTTAGGGCTGAGGGCCTATCGCACAGTGAAAACGAGGATGTGCTGACGCGGCAGCGACTCGTCGACGCTCGACAGCGCGAATCCCTCGGCTTCGACCTCGAGTTTCGCTTCCGCGACGCTCATCTTGTGCTCGGGCCGAATCGGGATCGTGGGATCTTCCTTTCGGTACTCGAGCAGCGCCAGGCGGCCGTTCGGCTTCAGCGCCGTCCGCAGGTGGCGCAGCATCGCCTGGGGCTCGCGGAACTCGTGATAGACGTCCACGAGCAGCTCGAGGTCGACGGTCGCGTCGGCGAGCTTCGGATCGTTCACGGTTCCCTGGACCGTGACGACGTTCGTGATCTTCGCCTTCGCGATCCGGTCCTTCAGGATCTGAATCATCTCGGGCTGCAGGTCGTTGGCGAACACCATGCCCGTGGATCCGACCCGCCTCGCGAGGCGGACGGTCATGTAACCCGAGCCGGCGCCGATGTCGGCGACGGCGTCGCCCTTCTTGATCTTCAGCACGTCGAGCGCCGTCTCCGGCTCCTCTTCCTCGATGCGCTCCGGACGCTCGAGCCACTCGGCCCCCTGATAGCCCATCACCGGCGCGATCCGGCGTCCGCTGATCGGGTGGACGCCGTTCGACTGCGCGGCGAGGGCGGCCGTCAGGACGAGAACGGCGAGGAGCCGGGCGAGGCTTGTCGCGCCGAAGCTCGTACGAGCGCAGGCGGAACGCATGTGCATAGAATAGCAACTAATGACGGAGACCCTGACCCCCGCTCGCCTGTGGCGGCACATGACCGCCGATCAGCGCCGCCGCGCGGCGCTCGCGTTCTGGAAAGACGAGGAGGCCACCGACGACCAGGTGCAGGCCGCGCTCCTCATCGCGCAGCAGAAGAAGTTCCGGCCGAAGACCGTCATCGGGCTGGACGAGGACCGGAAGGCGAAGCACCTCGCGTCCATCGTTGCGATGCCTGAACAGCTCGCCGCGCGCGCGCTCGTCGTGTATCACCTGGCCGAGCAGCGCTCGATGATGGGCGCGTTCCTCGACGCGCTGGGGATTGCTCACGAGAACGGGCTGATTAAAGACGACGGCGTGAAGCCGGAGGCGGCCAGGATCGCATCGGCGGCCGCCGCGATCGCGAAACAGTTTCCGGCGGACGACGTGCGGCTGTACCTGAACACGCTGCTGTGTCAGGACCCGGAAACCTGGGGGGCGCTCGGCGACTTGCCGGAGACTAAGCAGTAATCAGCGGGACGAGCACTTCGAACGTCGTCCCGCGCTTCGTCGTCTTGAACGTGACGGTGCCGCCCCAGTCCTTCGCAATGCCATAGACGATCGACAGTCCCAGGCCGGTGCCTTTCTCGCCCTTCGTCGTGACGAACGGCTCGAAGATGTTCGGCTGGATCTTCGGGTCGATGCCCTTGCCGGTATCGTGCACGGCGATGCGGGCGTAGTGGCCCGCCGCCAGCGGATACCGCGATTTGCCGCCTGCCTTGACGCCGACGGTGGCGACGTCGATGTCGATTGCGCCGCCATTCGGCATCGCGTCGCGCGCGTTGACGACGAGGTTCGTCACCACCTGCTGCAGGTGCGCCGGCTCGACGCGGACTTTCGCGGCGCGCTCCGCGCGGATCGTCAGCTCCACACCGTCGCCGATCATCCGGTGCAGCAGCGTCTTGAACGCCGGGATCGCGGACGCGAGGTCGATCTCCTCCGGCTGCAGCGCCTGGCGGCGGCTGAACGACAGGAGCTGCTTCGTCAGCGCCACGCCACGCTCGGCCGCCCGCTGAATCTCGTCGGCCTCTTCGCGAGCGGGATGATCCGGCGCGAGGCGGAGCGTCAGCAGATCGGTGCTGCCCGTGATCGCCGCGAGGATGTTGTTGAAGTCGTGCGCGACACCGCGC
>DASQHH010000749.1:0-1760 GCA_035632195.1 Vicinamibacterales bacterium | reverse complement strand
GGCATCGCGCTGGTCTGGACAGCGATCGTGGGCGTCGCGCCCGATTGGATTGATGAAGATGCTGACAGCTGAAAGCTACAGTATTCCGACCGCAGCTTTCCGGACTTCGCCTTCGGACAGGCCCGACTGGTTGGACGCGCGGCCGGGCTGTTCTTCCGTGAGCACGCCGCCGCCCGGTTCGCCGCCGCCGGCGCGCTTGCGGCGCGTTTTGTCCCGATACATCCGGCTGTCCGCCGTGGCGAGGAGCGTCTCGTACGAATCGCCGTCGTGCGGGAAGATGGAGGCGCCGATGCTGATCGCCAGCGGCAGCATCCGTCCCGGCCGCGCCTCGAACTGCAGCTCGTCGACGGCGTGCTGCAATTCCAGCCGTTTCCGCTCCGCTTCTTCCGCGCCGCATCCGGAGAGCACGACGATGAACTCGTCGCCCGCGTAACGGACGCAGATGTCGTAGGGGCGGATGGCGGCCCGCAGCACGCCGGCGATGTCGCGCAGCGCGCGGTCGCCGACGTGGTGGCCGTACGTGTCGTTGATGTCCTTGAAGCGATCGAGGTCCATGACGAGCAGCGAGACCTCGGACTTGAGGCGCTCGGCGCGGGCGAGCTCGCGCGTCAGGTGCATGAACATGAAGCGGGTGTTCGGCAGCCCGGTCAACGGATCGGTCAGCGAATCTTCCTGCGTCTGCTCGAACACCATCGAGTTGTAGATGACGGCGGCCGCCTGCTCGGAAATCCGGTCGAGCAGCCGGCGGTGGTCGTCGGTGTAAATCGACGGTTCGAGGTGGTAGACGGAGATCGTACCGATGAAGCGCTCGTTGAACAGCAGCGGGCAGACGAGGGCCGAATGCAGCGTCGTCCGCTCGGGCGGATGTCCGGCGGCTTCGAAGTCGGCGCTCGGCCGCGCGTTGACGAGCGGGCGGCGGTTGCGCGCGACCCAGCCGGTCAGTCCGTGGCCGCTTCGAATCGTCATCGTCTGGATGACGTCCGATTCGACGCCGGTCGCGAATCGGCAGCGAAGCGTTTCGCTGTCCTCGACATAGAGGAACAGGGCGCAGCACGAGAACGGGACGATGTTGCTCAACTTCGACGAAATGAGCGCCATCGTGTCCGAGACGCCGAGGCTGCTGCCCATCGCCTGGGCGATCTCGTACAGGGCGTAGATTTCGCGGTGGGCGAGCGCGATGTCCTGGAAGACGTTGGTCCGCGCGGCATCCTCGGCCACGAGTCCGACGGCGGGCGCCGCCGACGGCGCCGGACCGGCGACGCGCGTCAGTTTGCGCGTCGGTTCCTGGCTCGCCTCGGCCTCCGAGACGAGCGCCGGATACATGTCGACGAAGGTCTGCACGACGCGCGGGTCGAGCGCTTTGCCGCTTTCCTGGCGCAGCAGCCCGAACGCCGAGTCGAGATTCATCGCTTTGTGGTACGGCCGCTCCGACACGAGCGCGTCGAAGTAGTCGACCACCGACAGGATCCGCGCGCCGAGCGGAATCTCCTCGCCCTTGTGTCCGGCGGGATAGCCCTTGCCGTCCCATCGCTCGTGATGGCTCAGGATGAGCGGCGCGACCGGATAGGGGAACGGCACGCCGCTGATGATCTCCGCGCCGACCTGCGGGTGGATGCGGATCTTCTGAAATTCTTCCTGCGTCAGCGGGCCCGGTTTCGACAGGATGTGTTCCGGGACGGCGAGCTTGCCGATGTCGTGCAGCAGCGCGGCGGTCTTGACGCCCTGGATTTCGTTCTCGCCCATGCCGAGCGCGCGCGCGA
>DASQHH010000748.1:0-4005 GCA_035632195.1 Vicinamibacterales bacterium | reverse complement strand
AAGAACTTCGGGCGCAAGAGCCTGAACGAGATCAAGGAGATCCTGCACACGATGGGGCTGAGCCTCGGCATGCGCGTCGATCAGCCTTCGTCGGCGTCGCAGGAATAGAACGATGAGACATCGAGTCGCGTACAGAAAGCTGGGGCGCGTCAGCGACCACCGCATCGCCATGCTGCGGAACCAGGCGACGGCGCTGCTCCGCTACGAGCACCTGACGACGACGGTGCCGCGCGCAAAGGAGCTGCGCCCGTTCGTCGAACGGCTGATCACGATCGCGAAACGCGGCGTTGCCGGCCGGGGGCAGGGGGCCCCCGGAAAGGGCGATAGCCACGCGAACGGGCACCTGTTGACCGCGCGCCGTCTCGTCATGCAGGACCTGCAGGACCGCGAAGTCGTCGGTAAATTGTTCGACACCCTGGCGCCGCGCTTCTCGGATCGCCCGGGCGGTTATACGCGTCTGCTGCGCCTCGGCTACCGCAAAGGCGACAGCGCCGAAGTCGCGCAGGTCGAGCTCATCGGCAGCGAGTACAACCCGAAGGCCAAGGCAGACAAGGAAGCCGCCGCGACGGAGGAGAAGCCGAAGGCCAAGGGCGTCGGCGGGCGTCTACGGGCTGCGGCTGAACGGCTGCGCGGCGGCGCGAAGAAAGACGAGGATTCGCCCAAGGTCCAGTCCAAGCCGACCAAGGGCGGCGGCCGCAAGTCGACAACGCCCCGGAAGGTCGGCGGCAGCTAGTCGAGGGCTCAAGACAAGTCTCAACAAGCCCCGGAGCGGCCCGCGCCGCCCGGGGCTTTTTGTTTGGCCGGCCGGAGCGTCGGCAGCTCGTACTGAATCCCCCGCCGCACGACTTCCACCGTCTCCATCTTCGTCAGCGGGTAAGCGGTCCGCAGGCCCGCGGGCGTGTCCATGTCGAAGGGCACTCCCAGCTTGTACCAGTCGGTGCTGGTCATCACGACTGCCCCGGCCGTCCATTCCGGCTTTCTGCGCGCCGACAGGACCACGTAGTCCACCCCGTGCAGCTCCGCCCACTGGCCGGTCCGGAGCACGTCGGGCGCGTCACCACCCGCGAGGCGCTCGCGGTGCATTCTGCGTCGCTCCGCGGTGTTGCGCGTCCACGCCGTCGTCGCAGTCCAGTGGAGGAGCGCAAGCAACGGATCGCCGCGCGGATCGTCGACGGCAGCGCTGATCGCGCGCCCGCCGCCGGCGATCACGAGATAGGTGGAGAGCAGTCCGGCCGGCGTGAAGAAGAGGAACGTCGGCAGCGCGAACAACGACATCCCGTACGGGACAAACCCGACCGTGCCGTCGCTCGGTCCGGCAGGTTTCGACAGCTGCGAGAGCATCCAGGCATTGTTCGCGTCCGCCTGGCGCATGCCGAATGAGAGGAATTGATCGAGGCCGAAGAAGAAGCCGACGACGAGTGTGAGGAGTCCGCCCGCGGCGGCTGCACGTCTCAGCGGGAAGGGCGGGTCGATTCGATCCCAGACACCGCGTGGCGCGGCGGACGCGACCAGTGCGCCGATCCACCAGAGGGCGTCCGCCATCCGTCTTACGCTTCCTCGGCCTCCACTGCGCCGCCCCGCTCCGCCTTCGCAGCGGCGATGATCTTCGCCTGCTGCTGGGCCGGCACTTCGTCGTAATGCGAGTACTCCATGTGGTACGACCCGCGGCCCCCGGTTGCGGACGTGAGGTGCTGTTCGTACGTCAGCATTTCCGACATCGGCACCTGCGCCTTGATGACCGTGGTCTGGCCGCGAGTGTCCATGCCGCCGATGCGGCCGCGACGGCCGTTGAGATCGCCCATCAGGTCGCCGGCGAAATCGGACGGCGCGTAGACCTCGACGTTCATGATCGGCTCGAGAATCGTGGGCCGCGCGCGGGTCATCGCGTCCTTGAAGGCCAGGCGGCCGGCCATCTTGAACGACAGCTCGTTGCTGTCGACGTCGTGGTACGACCCGTCGAAGACGGTGACGCGGAAATCGACCATCGGATAGCCGGCGAGGTAGCCGCGGACGCGCGTCTCCTGGATCCCTTTTTCGACCGCCGGCACGAACTGGCGCGGGATCGAGCCGCCGAAAATATCGTCGACGAACTCGAAGTCCGCCCCGCGCGGTAGCGGCTCGACCTTGATCTTGCAGTCGCCGAACTGCCCGTGGCCGCCGGTCTGCTTCTTGTGCCGGCCGTGCGCCTCGGTGGCCGCCTTGATCGTCTCCCGGTACGGAATGCGCGGCGGTTTGAGATCGACGCTGACGCCGAACCGCCGCTTCAGCTTCGCGACCGTGACCTCGATGTGGAGCTGACCCTGCCCGGAGATCAGCTGCTCTTTCGTCTGCGGGTCGCGGCTGTACTTGATCGACGGGTCCTCCTCCTCGAGCCGGTGCATCGACGTGCTGATCTTGTCTTCGTCGCCGCGCGTCTTCGGCTCGATGGCGTACGACAGCACCGGTTCCGGGAATTTCACGGAAGGGAAGCCGATCGGGTCGTTCTTGTCGCCGATGACGTCGTTGGTCAGCGTGTCCTTCAGCTTCGCGACAGCGCCGAGGTCGCCGGCCTTGACTTCGGGAACGTTCGCGGGCGTCTTGCCCTGCATCATCATCAGATGGCCAAGACGCTCCGGCGCATCCTTCGTTTTGTTGTGGACCGTCGAGTCCGCCTTGATCGCGCCGGACACGACCCGGAACATCGTGATCCGTCCCGCAAACGGATCGGCGATCGTCTTCCACACGAAGACGGCGAGAGGCGCTTTGTCATCGGCTCCGCGCTCGACCTCGGCGCCGTCCTTGCCCACGCCCCTGTACGCGCGGTCGGCCGGCGACGGCAGCACGGCCAGAGTCGCATCGAGCAGCTGCTGGGATCCGATGTTGAGTGCGGCGGACGTGCAGACGAGCGGGAAGATCTTGGAGGCCAGCGTCGCCGCGCGCAGGCCGGCGACGAGCTCGTCGTCGGTCAGCGTGCCGGCCTCGAAGAACTTCTCCATCAGCTTCTCGTCGTTCTCGGCCACCATCTCGACGAGTGCTTCGCGGGCGGAATCGACCGCGGCGGCCATGTCTGCCGGGATAGGCCCCTCGGTGAAGGCGCCGCTCTCGTCGGTCTTGAACGTAAACGCCTTCCGCGTCACGAGGTCGACGACGCCCTTGAAATTTCTCTCTTCGCCGATCGGCAGCTGGATCGGGACGATCGTGCGCGTAAACGTTTCGCGCAGCGCCGCCAGCGACCGGTCGAGGCTCGCGCGCTCGCGGTCGATGCGATTCAGGACGACGATGCGTGGTAGCGACAGTTCGTCTGCGGCGGCCCACGTTTTCTCCGTCTGCACCATCGGTCCGGAGACGGCGTCGACGACGATGAGCGCGCCGTCGGCAACCTGGAGGGCCGCGCGCGCGTCGGCGAGGAAGTTGCCGATGCCTGGCGTGTCGATCAGATTGATCTTCTGCTTGTTCCACTCCGCATATGCCAGGCTCGACGAGAGCGTGTGCTTGCGCGCGATTTCCTCTTCGTCGAAGTCGGTGACCGTCGTCCCCTCGTCGACCTTGCCGAAGCGATTGACCATGCCGGCGGCCGAGAGGAGCGCGGAGGCGAGCTGGGTTTTTCCGGAGCCGCTGTGGCCGACCAGAGCGACGTTCCGGATGGTGGCCGCGTCGTAAACCTTCATAGCGGAGACCCCTTCGAGTACCTTAGAAACTCGAATCTTATCTTCCGGGCTCGGCGGGCTGCAAGGCCGCTGGACGCGGGGCTAGCGGCGGGGCTTGCTGAGATCGGGCAGGTTGCCATCGCGGTTCGGGATCGCGCGCGGCCGCCCGCTCCTCGACGATGATTTCGACGGCGTTGCGCTTGTCCTCGTTGAGCATGTCGTAGACCGCGCCGCTGCCGGCGGCGCCGACGGTGACGCCGCCGCGGCCGATGCGCGCCTTGAGGCGGTAGTTCGAGAGCTTGCGCGCCTCGGTGACCTGGCGCTTCGCCTGGTCGATGACGTGGCTCGCGAAGACGGCGACGACCGAGCCCGCGAAGAC
>DASQHH010000747.1:0-1796 GCA_035632195.1 Vicinamibacterales bacterium | reverse complement strand
TCGCGAAGGGATTCGCCGAGGCCGATCGCGTCTTCGAGGATCGCTTCTCGACCGCCTTCGTGCACAACGCGCAGATGGAGCCGCGCTGCGCGGTGGCGTCGTGGACCGGCGACAAGCTGACGCTGTACTCGCCGACGCAGGGCATCGCGAACTGCCGCGCCGACATGGCGCGCGACCTCGAGATCCCGCCGGACCGCGTCCACGTGATCTGCCAGTACATGGGCGGCGGCTTCGGCAACAAGAACCAGAACCAGGACGCCGACTTGATTTGCGCGGTGCTCGCGCGCGAGGCGAAGGCGCCGGTCAAACTCGAGCTGTCGCGCAGGGAAGACTTCATCGGCGTCCACGGCCGATGGCCGACGGTGCAGTACTACAAGGTCGGCGTGAAGAACGACGGCACCCTTACCGCCATCCAGCTTCGCGGCATCAGCGGGATGGGTCCATACCGCAAGAACAGCGGCAGCCTCGCGGGCATCGAGCTGTACACCTGCCCCAACAGCGAGATGACCGTCTATCCCGCGTACACGAACCGGACCGTGTCCGGGAACTTCCGCGGCCCGGAGTTTCCTCAGGGCTTCTTCGGCATCCAGTCGATGATGGACGACGTCGCGGCGAAGCTGCGCATGGATCCGCTCGCGTTCATCGAGAAGAACATGACGCGGAAGTTCCGCGACGAGACGCCCTACACCGTTTACACGCTCGACGAATGCCTCCGCCGCGGCGTCGAGGCGTTCGACTGGAAGAAGAAGTGGCGTCCGGCGGGATCCGACACCGGACCCATCAAGCGCGGCGTCGGCGTCTCGTTCATGGCGTTCCGATCGGGCCTCGGCCGCAGCAACGCGACGATCAGCGTCGACGCGAAGGGGCGATACACGGTCCGCGTCGGCGTCACCGACATCGGCGCCGGCGCGAAGACGACGATGGCGATGATCGCCGCCGAGGCGCTCGAGGTGCCGCTGTCGGCGATCGACCTCGTGTGGGGCGATTCGGCCACGACGCCGTACTCGGTCGGCGAGTCGGGCAGCCGCACGACGATCATGACCGGTCAGGCGGTCGTCGAAGCCGCGCAGAACATCAGGAAGCAGATCGCCGAGAAGGGCGCGCCGATGGGCGACGAGGTCTATACCGCCGCAGTGCAGACGGCGCCGAACGCCGGCGGCCGTGTCCGCAACGCGTTCGGCGCGCACTTCGTCGAAGTCACCGTCGACGCGGAGCTCGGCCGCGTGAAGGTCGAGAAGTTCGTCGCCGTCCACGACTGCGGACGCATCATCAACCCGCTGACCGCCGAGAGCCAGATCAAGGGCGGAGCGCAGATGGGCGTCGGCATGGCGCTCCACGAGGATCTGCTCTACGACCAGCGGAGCGGCGTCGCGCTGACGCCGGGCTACTACGGCGCGCGCATCGCCACGCACCGGGACGCGGTCGACGTCGAGGTCATCTTCGTCGAGAGCGACGACGGGCTGGGACCGTACGGAGCGAAGAGCATGGGCGAGTCGAGCAAGGTGCCGGCGGTTGCAGCGGTCGGCAACGCCGTCTTCAACGCCATCGGCGTGCGCATGCGCGATCTCCCGATCACGCGCGACAAGATCGTGAACGCGATCTCGACCGGAGCGCGAGGCTTTCAGCCGAGCGGCTCGAGCAAGGGAGGCGCGCTGTGAAATCCTTCGCCAACGTCAGCCCGAGGACGATCGCCCAGGCGCACAGCGCGATCGACGGCGCGCGCCAGGGTGGACGCACCGTCGCCGTTGCGGGCGGCGGGAGCGACCTGCTGGGGCAGATGAAGGATCGCCTCGTCG
>DASQHH010000746.1:0-2233 GCA_035632195.1 Vicinamibacterales bacterium | reverse complement strand
CCCCGCGCGACGAGCAGCGCAGACAGGATGAATGCGATCAGGGCGCCGGTCGTCATCTGTCCCGTCGCGATCAGGTTGTCGACGACCCAGATCGCGAGCAGCGCGGCGGACTCGCCGGCGATGAGCGAGACGGCGCCGAGCATGGCACGCGCCTCGACTTTCCGGCGCCCAGCCTCGAGCGCGCGTGACAGCGCCCTCGCGTACCTTCTCCGCTCCTCCGATTCCTGCACGAACGCACGGACCGTCCGAACGCCCGATAGGACTTCGGCTGCCGACGCTCCAGCGTCACCATGCGCCTGCTGGACGGCCGCCGCGAGAATTTTCACGCGCCGGCCGAGCAGCGACGTCGCGAACGCGATCGGCGGAACCGCGAGGAGAATCAGCACCGTCAGGCGCGGCGACGTATAGAGCAGCAGCCCGGTGCCGAACACGCTGAATACGGCGTTCTTGATGGTGTCGGCGAATTCCTCGCCGAGAATCCATTCGAGCGGCGGCACGTCGGACCACAGCCGCGTCGTGATCTCGCCCGTGTCGCGGCTATCGAAAAACTCGACGTCCTGGTCGAGCAGCGCATCGAAACACATACGCCGGAGCCGGATGCCGATGCGCTCTGCGCCGAGGCCAAAGAAGTAGTCGCGGCCCCACGTGGCGCCGGCCTCGCCGAGCAAAATCCCGACCATAATCAGGCTCAGACGATTCAACTCCTGCACCTGCCCGCCGCGGATGCCGTCGTCGATGATCAGCCGGACGACGTAGGGGTATGCGAGCGACGTGAAGACGCTGCACGCGACGAAGATGAGCCCGGGGAGGTACGCGCGGCGCTCCGCGTACATCAAGCGACCGATACGCCGTACGGCTCCCGTCACTGGCAGACCATGCCGGCTTCGGCGAGCCGGTGCTCGATGAGCTGCTCGAACAGCTGAAACTTGGACCCGTCCTCGATGGCCGCGTCCCACTGATTGTGCCAGTGCCACGCAAACGCGCCGTGGTGCAGGTTCACGCTCGACCGCGTCTTCTTGAACGCGACGAAGCGCTCCTCGGCCTGCCAGTCGGTGTCGAAGAATGCGGCCGGAAACACGGCGATCGGACAGCCGCGGCGCACCGCACGTATCAGGTTGTCGCGGCCCCAGGCGAAGTCGCCGGCTCGCAGCTCGGTGATCCCGTCGATCAGTTCGCGCGCAAAACGGCTGCCTGTCTGTAGATGCATCAACGCACCGTTATACCCGTCGTCCCAGTCTTCCCATTGATAGATGAACTCGCGATCGAGCAGCGGCCCCAGGTTGCGGAGCAGGACGACGTCCATGTCGACGTAGACACCGCCGTAGTTGTGCAGGGCGAGGACTCTGAACAAGTCGCCGTCACGCCAGACGCGGCGATCGTACTGTCCCAGCAGGTCGGGGCGTCCCTCGAGCACGGTTCCCTGCGCCTCGCGCGCCGGATCGTAGACGCGGAAATCGATGCGATCGGCGAACGGGCGCAGCCAGCCATTCGACGACAGGTCGGTGTCCGACCAGAGCGTCAGCGTACAGCGCGAGAGATTCTGCGTCGCAAAGAAAGACTTCACCGGCAGCGCCTGCTTGCGGCCGAACGGCCTCGGGCGACGGAACCATCCGGGGCGCCGCTGGCGCCAGTACATGTGAAACCGCACCGGCCCCGGCGGATCGTCGTCCGGTATCGATCGACAGACGTCGAGCGCAGCCTTCCAGTCGTGGTACAGCTCGTAATGAGTCTGCAGCGAGAACTGCGGAGTCACGACAGGCACGTGCGCGCGTAAATGGCAGCCGGAACGCCGAACCCGATGTAGTGATAGAACCAGCGATCGCACTTGGTCAGGACGCGCAGCGCGTCGGGCGTGTCCGACGCGAACCGATATCCGCCCCGGTGGACCAGGTACGACAGCACGGCCTGATCCTGCCGATGATTGCGGCGCGACGATCCTTCCGGTGCGATGCATTCCTTGACCAGCGCACACGCTTTCCAGGACGACACGACGTCGCGGAACACGGCATCGCGCTGTTCACGGCCGCCGGAGCTGATCGCAAAACCGACCAGCGTGGCGTCGGCATTCGGGCGCTCGGCGAATTCGCCCGGGTCCGCTTTGAGGCAGGCGAACATCCCGGGATGCGTCCACTCGCGCATCACGCCGGCCGAGCGGCGGACCCACAACCCGCCGCTCTCGGCGATCCGCCGGGCGATCGTATCGACGTCGAAAAAGAAGCAGCCGGCGTCGGCC
>DASQHH010000745.1:0-2301 GCA_035632195.1 Vicinamibacterales bacterium | reverse complement strand
CCGCGCGCTGGGACCTGCTCCCGGAAAAGCGCTATATGTGGGCGTCGGTCCAGACCGTCCGCGGCTGCCCGAAGCACTGCTCGTTCTGTTCGGTGTGGCGGACCGACGGTCAGGAGCCGCGGCAGCGTCAGGTCGACCGCGTCGTGCGCGAAGTGGTCGAGCTGCGCCGGCTCGGCTTCAAGTTCATCGCGCTGGCCGACGACAATTTCTACCCGGTCACGTTCGAGGACATCGCGCAGGCGAAGCGCCGCGCGGACAAGACGCGCCTCATGGAGCTGGAGGCGCTGCGCGAGGAGCGCTTCGCGCTCATGGCGCAGCTGGCGCAGCTGCCGGACGACCTCGTGTTCTACACGCAAATCACGATGGAGGCGGCGGAGGATCCCGAATTCCTGAACGCCATGCGCCGCGCGCATATCCGCGGCGCGCTCGTCGGCGTCGAATCGGTGACGCAGGAAGGCCTGAAGGACGTCTACAAGGGATTCAATCTGGCCGGCGATGCGCTCGTCGCGCGCCTCAAGGCGTTCCGCCGCCACGACATCCACGTTCTCGGCTCGTTCATCTTCGGCCTCGCCAGCGATCGCGCCGACACGTTCGACGCGACAGTGTCGCTCGCCGAACAGGCGGACCTCACGTTCGCGCAGTTCGTGCTGCTGACGCCGTTCCCCGGTACCGTCGATTTCGAGAAGTGGGCCGGCCAATCGGAGAACCGGTCGCACGAGGTCGACGGCATCCCCATCACGAAGCATTGGCTCATTCCTGAACATCGGCGGCCGCGTCTCTACCACGCCCATCCGACGATGACGCTCGAGGACATCCGGACGGGGACGCAGGGCGCGTGGGATCGCTTCTACAGCTGGTCCAACGTCTGGGCACGCTCGCGCGTCGTCGAATCGCTGAAGGCACGCGTCGCCTTCGTGCTGATCTCGAAGCTGTACCGGCAGATGTACGCGAACACCGGCATCGCGACCGACAGCGCGCGCGTGCAGCGTTCCAACCGGTGGGCGCGGTGGATGGGGATGGCGGTCAGGCGCCTGTTCCTCGGGGCGCCGATGCCGGAGCTGCAGATGCCGCCATCGCCGTCGGCGGTCACCGCCGAGTAAATCCCGCCCGCTGCCGATCCGTCCGTTCGCCGCGTTCAGGACTGAATGGCGGCAGATCCTGTCAGGCGACGGATCGTCGCGATCATCGCCGGAAAGCTCACGGGCTTGCTGAACGTCGCTGCCACGTCGAGCTGATGCAGCCCTTCCACTTCGGCGACGCCCGACAGCACCACCACGGGAATGCTCGCGATCGCCGGATCCGCCATCTGCGCCCGGCGGAACGCCCAGCCGTCCATGATCGGCATCCGGAGGTCGAGCAGGATCACGCTGGCGGCGCCGCCGCCCTGCAGGTAGGTGAGCGCGTCGCGGCCGTTCCCGGCGGTCACGGGCGTGAACCCTTCGAGCGACAAGTAGCGGCCCATCAGCCGGACCAGGTCGCGGTCATCGTCGACGACGAGCACCGTCACCGTGGGAGTCATTGTAAGATCGCCGATCTGCTGGAGGAGCGAAGGCCATGTCGATGACGCAGGGACTGATCGCGGAATTCGAGAACGAAGCAAAAACGACGCGGCGCGTGCTTGAGCGCGTGCCGAACGACAAACTGAACTGGAGGCCGCATCCGAAGTCGATGACCCTCGGCCACCTCGCGCTGCATATCGCCCAGGTGCCCGGCACGATCGTGGAGTGGGCGGACAAGGGTGTGACGGAGTTCACCGGTCAGCCGGGTCCGGATCCGGCCACTTCGGCGGAAGTGGTCGCCGCGCACGACAAGAGCGTCGCGACGGTGAAGAACGTCCTGCAGAAGCTGGGCGACGACGGCCTCACCAAGGGCATGTGGGAGGGGAAGGCCGGCGGCAAAACCCTCATGACGATGCCGAAGATCGCGCTCGTACGAGCGCTCGTCCTGAATCACTGGTACCACCATCGGGGTCAACTGTCCGTCTATCTCCGTCTGCTGGATGTGCCGGTTCCGTCGATTTACGGGCCGAGCGCGGACGAGAATCCGTTCGCTGCGCGCGCGGAGAACTGATCGCCTAAACGCGGGGGTCGGACATGCGCCGGGCACGACACGTCACCCGGGCGAGCGGAATCTCCTTCATGTCGGGGGGATTCGCGCGAATGTACCACAGCATCCCGGCGCGAACGATGTGCAGATGTGCGTCAACGAACGACAACGGCGTACAGATCGGCCTCGCCGTCGGATTCGATCAGCCGCAGTCCGGCGGCGCGCGGCACCGCCGCCGACGTTTCGGCATCGGTC
>DASQHH010000744.1:0-10111 GCA_035632195.1 Vicinamibacterales bacterium | reverse complement strand
CGAGCAGATCCTGGAGCTGTTTGTTTGACGTCATTTTTCATTGGGGCTCCGCCGCATACGCCGGCTCGTCGCTCGCGGGGCCCCGTCACCCCGCTCCGCTCCTCGCTGCGCGCTTCCGCGCGTCACCTGGGACACGACTTGAACGGGGCCGGAACCGTCAGTAATATAAATGATTGTGCCGTCGGAACATGACGCCCGCTGAGACCATCACGCTCGGCTCGTATTTCTTCGTCCTGATCATCCTTGCGGTCTACGGCTGGCACCGGTACTACCTCGTCTGGCTGTACATGAAGCACCGGGACAACGAGCCGAAGCCCGGGCCGACGCCGGACCCGCTCCCGGTCGTCACAATCCAGCTGCCGCTCTACAACGAGGTGTACGTCGCCGACCGTCTCATCGAGGCCGTCGCCGCCATCGACTACCCGCGCAG
Organism: Vicinamibacterales bacterium; assembly: GCA_035632195.1. Lineage (GTDB taxonomy): Bacteria > Acidobacteriota > Vicinamibacteria > Vicinamibacterales > CAVVIG01 > DASQHH01. The sequence continues at coordinate 9,681 of DASQHH010000744.1, read as the reverse complement.
CCGCCTCGAAATACAGGTCCTCGACGACTCCACCGACGAAACGCGGAACGTCGCGGAGCTCGCCGTGCGGCGGCTGTCCGCGCAGGGCGTCGACATCAAGTACTACCACCGGATCGATCGCCGCGGCTTCAAGGCCGGTGCGCTCGAAGACGGGCTGAAGGCGGCGCGCGGCGAATTCATCGCCATCTTCGACGCGGACTTCATTCCGACGGCGGACTTCCTGATGCGCCTGATGCCGCATTTCGTCGACGACAAGGTCGGCATGGTGCAGGCGCGCTGGGGCCACATCAACGAGGACTATTCGCTGCTGACGAAGATCCAGGCGGTCCTGCTCGACGGCCACTTCATCCTCGAGCACGGCGCGCGCAACCGCAGCGGGCGTTTCTTCAACTTCAACGGCACGGCCGGCGTCTGGCGTCGCGTCGCGATCGACGATGCGGGCGGCTGGCAGCACGACACGCTTACTGAAGATCTCGATCTCAGCTACCGCGCGCAGCTGCGCGGGTGGCGCTTTGCGTTCGTCCCCGGCGTGATCGCGCCGGCCGAAGTCCCGGTCGAGATGAACGGCTTCAAGTCGCAGCAGCACCGATGGGCGAAGGGCTCCATCCAGACGTGCCGCAAGCTGCTGCCGACGATCCTGCGCTCGAACCTGCCGCTCGGCGTCAAAGCGGAGGCGTTCTTCCACCTGACGGCGAACTTCAACTACATCCTGATGTGCATCCTCTCGATGCTCATGTTCCCGGCGATGGTCATCCGCTACAACATGGGCTGGTACGAGATGCTGCTCATCGACATCCCGCTGTTCTTCGCGGCGACGTTCTCGTTCTGCAACTTCTACACGGTGTGCCAGCGCGAGATCCACAAGGACTGGCGGTCGCGGATCAAATACGTGCCGTTCCTGATGTCGGTCGGCATCGGGCTGTCGATCAACAACACGCGCGCGGTGTTCGAGGCGCTCTTCCACAAGGAGAGCGAATTCGCGCGCACGCCGAAGTACCGGATCGAAGCGGACGCCGACGAGTGGGTCGGCAAGAAATACAGGCAGTCGGTCGCCGTCCAGCCGCTGGTCGAGCTCGCGCTCGGCCTCTACTTCACGTGGACGGTCTTCTACGCGCTCGCGAATCAGATTTACGGCACGCTGCCGTTCCTGGTGCTGTTCCAGGTCGGCTTCCTCTACACGGGTCTTCTCTCCATCGTGCAGCAGTACGCCGGCGACGCCGTGGTCCTCAAGACGCAGGTCGCCAGTTCGGGTAAGTGACCGGGGGGAAGGGGCCCCCGGAGTGAGCATGTCCAAGGTCGCCGTCCTGCGGGTCACCCCCGACACCATCCTTTCGGACATCGATCGCGCGCTGGAGATTGGCGGCGTCTCCTCCGCGCTCGCGCGCGACAAGACGACGATTCTCAAGGACAACATCTCCTGGCATTTTCCGTTTCCGGGCGCCAATACGACGCCGTGGCAGCTCGAAGGCACGATCGCGGCGCTGAACCGGCGCGGCTTCACGAACCAGGTCTGCGTCCAGAACAAGACGGTCGTCACCAATGCGTTCAAGGGTGAAGACCTCAACCACTACGTCCCGATATTCAAGCGGTACGAGATCCCCGTCCTGTACAACTTCAAGGACGGGGACATGAAGTGGGTGCCGTACGAGCCGAAGGCGCGGATGCGCGTGCTGAAGCGCATCTTCCCCGAGGGCATCCACATTCCGGACTTCTTCTTCGGCAAGAACATCGTCCATCTGCCGACCACGAAGTGCCACATCTATACGACGACGACCGGGGCGATGAAGAACGCCTTCGGCGGTCTGCTGAACACGCGCCGCCACTACACGCACTCGTGGATCCACGAGACGCTGGTCGACCTGCTCGCGATCCAGAAAGAGATCCACGCCGGTCTGTTCGCGATCATGGACGGCACCACCGCAGGCAACGGTCCGGGGCCGCGGACGATGTATCCCGTCGTGAAGAACGTGATGCTGGCGTCGGCGGACCAGGTGGCGATCGACGCCATCTCCGCGAAGATGATGGGGTTCGATCCGCTGACGATCGACTACATCCGGCTGGCGCACGAGGACGGCCTGGGCGTCGGCGATCCGCGGCAGATCGAAATCGTCGGCGACACGGACGCGGCGGAGGAGAACTGGCACTTCCACGTCGGCAAGAATCTCGTCCGCCTCGGCGGGGGCGACCTGATCTGGTTCGGGCCGCTGAAGCGGTTCCAGAAGCTGTTCTTCCACACGCCGCTCGTCAACGGCTTCATCCTCGCGAGCGACGTCTACCACGACTTCTACCGCTGGCCGCTCGTCGACCGCCGCGTGTTCGAGCGCTGGTGCGAGAGCACCGAGTGGGGCCAGATGTTCCTCCGCTACGCGCAAATGGGACCTCAGGGTGATCCGTCAGCGCCGCCGTCGGATCGCGCGATAGCCGCCCCCGCCTCCTCCCGAATCCATTAAACTCGCGGCTACCGAAAGGAGCCGCTCATGAATTACGGTCGGCTTGCGCTTGCTGTCGTCGGCGGATTCATTGCAGACGCCGTGTTCGGATTCCTCATCTACGGGATGCTGATGGCGCACCAGTTCGAGCACTTTCCCGGCGTTTACCGCCCGATGGCGACGCAGGGGAAGTACATGCCCATCCTGTTTGCCGGCATCCTGATCGCGATGATCGCCGCGGCGTACATCTACGCGAAAGGGTACGAGGGCGGAAGCGGCGTGGGGGAGGGTGTGCGATTCGGCATGTGCATCGGCCTCTTCGCGGCGGGCTACGCCGCGGTCGTCGGCTATTCGCTGACGAATATCGATCACTACCTGGGGTTTCATCTTGCGGTCGCGAACTTCGCGGAGTGGACGATCAACGGCACGGTCATCGGGCTGATTTACCGGCCTTCTGCGCGCGCGGGCCGCGCGGCGCCGCCCGCGGTATGATCGAGTCGATGGCTCCAACAGCCGAAAAACCGAAAGCGGGCCTCGAAGATACCGTCGCGACCTCGTCCGCGATCTGCTATCTCGACGGCGAACGTGGGGTCCTCGCGTACTGCGGATACGACATCCACGACCTCGCGCGCCACGCGACGTTCGAGGAAGTCTGCTTCCTGCTCTGGCATCGGCGCCTGCCCACCCGGGCGGAGCTCGGCGACCTGCAATCGCAGCTCGTCGCCGCGCGCGCGCTGCCGGAGCCGGTGCAGCGGCTGCTGCGCACGCTGCCGATCTCCGGGCCCGGCTCAAACGGGATGGACATCCTGCGGACGCTCACGTCCGCGCTGGGACAATACGACCGCGACGCAGACGACCAGTCCGCCGCGGCGAACTACCGCAAGGCGGTCCGCCTGACGTCACAGATGTCGTCGATCGTCGCGACGATCGGCCGGCTGCAGGCTGGAGGTGGGCCGCTGGAGCCCGATCCCGTGCTGGGCCACGCGGCGAACTTCCTCTACATGTTGACGGGCAACCGGCCGAGCGGGCTCGCGACCCGCGCGTTCGACGTCGCCCTGATCCTGCACGCCGATCACGAGCTGAACGCGTCGACGTTCGCGGCGCGCGTGATCGCGGCGACGCTTTCAGATATCCATTCGGCGATCGTCGGCGCAATCGGCGCCTTGAAGGGGCCGCTGCACGGCGGCGCCAACGCGGACGTGATGCGGCTGCTGCTCGAAATCGGCAAGGATGCGCCGCCGGAGAAAGCGGAAGCCGTGGTCCGGGCGAAGCTGGCGAACAAAGAAAAGATCCCCGGCTTTGGCCACCGCGTGTACCACACCGAGGATCCTCGCGCGACGCACCTCCGCGAGATGTCGCGCGACCTCGGGAAGCGCGCAGGCGAACCGGCGTGGTTCGACATGTCGCAGCGGATCGAACAGCTGGTGAAGACGGAGAAGAAGCTCAACGCCAACGTCGATTTCTACTCGGCTTCGACGTATCACTCGCTCGGCATCCCCGTCGATTTGTTCACGCCGATCTTCGCCGTCAGCCGCATCTCGGGCTGGACCGCGCACGTGCTGGAGCAGTACTCGAACAACCGCCTGATCCGGCCGCGCGCAGACTACATCGGTCCGACGTATCCCCAGCGCTACGTTTCGCTGGAGCAGCGCTGACGGCGCCGCTCGGCTAAAGCCTCGCGCTCCGGCTTCGAAATGGATTCTCAGCGCATCCGGAACTTCGCGGTCATCGCGCACATCGACCACGGCAAGTCGACGCTCGCGGATCGCTTCCTCGAGCTGACCGGCGCGCTGCAGGCGCGGGAGATGGAGGCGCAGGTCCTCGACGCGATGGATCTCGAACGCGAGCGCGGCATCACGATCAAGGCGCACCCGGTCCGGCTGCACTACACGGCGAGGGACGGCGAGAAGTACGTCCTGAACCTGATCGACACGCCCGGCCACGTCGATTTCTCGTACGAGGTGACCCGCTCGCTCGCCGCCTGCGAGGGCGCGCTGCTGCTCGTCGACGCCTCGCAGGGCGTCGAGGCGCAGACGCTCGCCAACGCGTATCTCGCGGTCGAAAACAACCTCGAGATCATTCCGGTCATCAACAAGATCGACCTGCCGGGCGCGCAGCCGGAAGAAGCCCGGCGCCAGATTTCGGACATCATCGGCCTGGACGGAGACCATGCCATCCTCGCAAGCGCGAAGATGGGGACCGGCGTGCCCGAGGTGCTGGAGGCGATCGTCCATCGCCTGCCGGCTCCGCGTGGCGTGGACGAGGCGCCGCTCAAAGCGCTGATCTTCGACTCCTGGTACGACGCCTACCGCGGCGTGGTCATCGTCATCCGCGTGATCGACGGGACGATCCGGCCGGGCATGAAGATCCGGCTGATGGCGCAGGGACAGGATTACGAGTCGCTGCAGCTCGGAACGTTCACGCCCAAGGCCGTCGAAGTCGACTCGCTGGGCGTCGGCGAGGTCGGCTTCCTCGTTGCAAACATCAAGAACGTCGCGGACGCCAAGATCGGCGACACGATCACCGAGAGCGCGAACCCGACGGCCGAGCCGTTTCCGGGGTTCAAGGAGCTCAAGCCGATGGTCTTCGCCGGCTTGTACCCGGTCGAGGGCCACGAATACCCGGAGCTCCGCGACGCGCTCGAGAAGCTGCGCCTGAACGACGCGTCGTTCTACTACGAACCCGAGACGTCGGCGGCGCTCGGCTTCGGATTCCGCTGCGGGTTCCTCGGTCTCCTCCACATGGAGATCGTCCAGGAACGGCTCGAGCGCGAGTTCAACATGGACCTGGTGACGACAGCGCCGGGCGTGTTGTATCGCGTGACGACGACGGACGGGGAGACGATCGAGATCGACAGCCCGTCGAAGCTGCCCGACGCGGGGCGGATCGCGAAGATGGAGGAGCCGGTCATCACGGCGATGATCCTGACGCCGGCCGAGCACGTCGGCGGCATTCTGCAGCTCTGTCAGGACAAGCGCGGTGTGCAGAAAACAATCGAGTATCTGGCGTCGGATCGCGTGCTCATCACGTACGAGCTGCCGTTCAACGAGGTCGTACTCGACTTCTACGACCGGCTGAAGACGATTTCACGGGGATACGCCTCACTCGACTACCATGTGACCGGCTATTGGCCGTCACCGCTGGTGAAGCTCGACATCCTGGTCAACGGCGACCCCGTCGACGCGCTGTCGACGATCGTCCACCGCGACATGTCGTACGAGCGCGGACGCGCCCTCGCCTCCAAGATGCGGGAGCTGATCCCCAGGCAGATGTTCGAAGTCGCCATCCAGGCGGCCATCGGCAGCCGCGTCATCGCACGCGAAACTGTGAAAGCGCTGCGCAAGAACGTGCTGGCCAAGTGCTACGGCGGAGACATCACGCGTAAGCGCAAGCTCCTGGAAAAACAAAAGGAAGGCAAAAAGCGTATGAAACGCGTCGGGAAGGTCGAGATTCCGCAGGAGGCCTTCCTGGCCGTGCTGAAGGTCGGCACAGGGGCCGATAATTGACATGATGGCCACAGCCGTCGGCGAGCCGTTCAAGAAATCGACGCTCCGCGAGTACTTCGAGTCGATCGTCATCGCGGTCATCCTCGCGTTCTTCATCCGGACGTTCGTCGTCCAGGCGTTCAAGATTCCGACCGGCTCGATGGAGGAGAACCTGCTGATCGGCGATCACCTGCTGGTCAACAAATTCGTGCTCGGTCCGACCGAATCGCGCCTCGAGCGGCTGCTGCTGCCGGTGGGCACGATCAAGCGCGGCGAGGTCATCGTCTTCAAGTTTCCCGAGCAGCCGGACCGCGACTTCATCAAGCGCGTCATCGGCCTCCCCGGCGAGACGGTGGAGATGCGGGACAAGAAGGTGTACATCAACGGCAAACCGCTCGACGAGCCGTACGTCCACTTTCTGCTGCCGCCCGGGTCGCAGTCGGAGTTCTCCGAGGTGACGTCGTTCGACGTCCGCGACCGGTACGGCCCGGTCACGGTGCCGCCGGATCACTACTTCATGATGGGCGACAACCGCGACAACTCGCAGGACAGCCGGTACTGGGGCTTCCTGCCGCGCGAACTGGTGAAGGGCAAGGCGCTGTTCATCTACTGGTCGTACGAATCGGGACGCGAAGACTACGAGGACGAGAGCGCCGGCGCGACGGTGAAGGGGCTCGTCTCCGTCTTCGCCCACTTCTTTACACGGACGCGGTGGGACCGGATGTTCCACCAGATTCACTGACACTTCCCATGAAGACCTTTCTCAAGCTCGCGCTGGTCGCATTGATCGTCAACGGGGCGTACCACGTGGGCGCGGCCTACGTGACGCACTACCAGTTCCGGGACGCCGTGCAGGAGATGGTGCAGTTCCGGGGCAACAAAGACGACGCGTGGGTGCACGACAAGATTGTCGACCTCGCGCAGCAGTACGATATTCCGGTCGACGACAAGGCGATCGAGATTCAGAGCGAGCGGCTGCACACGCTCGTCACGGTCAGCTACGTGAGGAAGATCGACATCGTGCCGGGCGTCAAGCGCGACTGGCCGTTCGTCGCGAACGTCGACGCGCTAGGACTGAAGTAACCCCTCCGCCGCGGCCGCCGCTGCGGCTGCCTCGTCTTCCAGGCGGTGCAGCTCCGACCGCACCGCCGCGACGTAGGCCGAGTCCTCGATGCCTCCGAGATTAATCTCCACGTTAAGCGCTGCGCCGCGCTGGCCGGCGCGCAGCAGCGCGATGGCAACGCCCACGTCGCTTGCGGCGCCGCGATGGCCGTGCGCCGCAACCGTCCGCGCTTCCTTCAACGCATCGACTGACAGTCGCGCGACACCGAGCGGCACGTCGGTGGCGCCGCGCAGCGCACGCTGGATGGCGCTCTTGCGCGCGCTCTTCTCGGCATCCGTCGCCTTTGGCAGCTTGTACGCTCCGACGACCTGATCGTACGCACTGCTGTCGGCGTCGACGGCGGCCGTCAGCCGGCTGCGGATGCCGGTCAGCGTGGCGGACGCCGCTCCGAGCGCCACACGGTCGGCATCGTCGCCGGGGGTGGTGGTGCGCGTCTTCGGCAGCGACGCGACCATCTGCAGGAGGCCGGCCCCGACCGCGGCGGCGAGCGCAGACGCGGATCCGCCGCCGGGCGTCGGATCCGAAGAAGCGAACGCGTCGATCAGCTCGCGCGCCGGCTTGTCGATCAGCATGGCACGACCGTTCCCTTCTTGACGACGCAGCGGATGACGGGCGCGCCGACGCGGATCAGATCGATCGCGGGTCCGTGGACGAGGACCGCGTCGAGCTGCTTGCCCGGCTCCAGACTGCCGACAGCACCGTGGCGGTCGAGCGCGTAGGCGGCGTTGATCGTCGAGGCGACCAGCGCCTCTTCGAACGTCAGGCCCATCGCGAAGCACGCGAGCGCCATCACAAACGGCATCGACGGCGAGAAGCCGCCTCCCGGGTTGACGTCCGTCGCGAGCGCGACGGCGACGCCGCGGTCGATGAAGAGCCGCGCCGGCGCGAATCGTCCGAGCTTCAGGTAAAACGCCGCCGACGGCAGTAGCGTCGCGACCACGCCGGCCGCTGCCAGCGAGTCGGCGCAGGCTTCGTTGGCGAAAATGAGGTGGTCGGCCGACCGCGCGCACACTTCGGCGGCGACCTGCGAGCCGCCGCTCAACCCGAGCTCGTCCGCGTGGATCCGCGGTTTGAGCCCGGCGCTCTTTCCGGCTTCGAGAATCTCCCGCGATTCTTCCGGCGTGAAGACGCCCGTCTCGCAGAAGACGTCGCACCACTCGGCCAGCCCCTCGCGCGCGACGGCCGGGATCATCTCGCCGACGATCACGTCGATGTACTGCCGCCGCGACGCGCGATGCTCCGCCGGCACTTCATGGGCGCCGAGGAACGTCGGCGCGATGTCGATCGCGTGCTCCGCCTGCAGGCGCCCCACGGCCCGGAGCAGCTTCAGCTCGTCGCCGGTGGTCAGGCCGTAGCCGCTCTTGATCTCGCAGGTGGTCGTGCCCGACCGCAGCATCTCGTCGAGCCGGGGCCGCGTCGCGGCGACAAGCTCGTCCTCCGTGGCCGCGCGGGTTGCGCCAACGGTCGACAGGATGCCGCCGCCCCCCGCTGCGATTTCGGCGTACGTCGCGCCGCCGAGACGGCGCCGCAGCTCGGGTCGGCGGTCGCCCGCGAAAACGGCATGCGTGTGCGGATCCACGAAGCCGGGCACGACGGCGCCGCCGGCGGCGTCGATGACCACTGCGCCGGACCCGAGCGAACCGGTGCGCTGCCACTCCTCGGCGCTGCCGACAAAGACGACGGCACCGCGACGTCCCGCGACGACGCCGTTTGGGACGGGCGAGGCGTCGCGCTGGCGTGGGCCGGTCCGGGGTGCCGGACCGGCACAGGTCAGAACTTCAGACGCGTTGTGAATCAGGAAATCAGCGATCACAGATGCAGGGCGGCCCTTTCAGGGCCGCCGTTCAACCAGCGAGCGTATCTGATCTGCGGTTGTCCCGTCGATGGAGAGGCGCTTGAGGCGGCTGCGTTCGCCGGAGACGATCCGGATCGAGCGGCGGGGCAGCCGAAGGAGGTCGGCAAAGAATGCGACGAGCGCCTCGTTCGCGGCGTCGTCGACAGGCGGGGCGGCGATACGAATCAGAATGGCATCGCCGCGCGCGCCGTCTATGCCGGTCTTCTTCGCGCGCGGAATCACGCGCACGCGGAATTCGACGCCCGTTGGCGTCGACGTGATCAGCGAGCCTGCGTCCAAATATGCGCGGGGTCGTCCTGCTGCGCGGCCGGCTCTTCGCGCCGCGGGCGATGCAGCAGAATGCGCTCCTCGCGCTCGCGCTGTTCCTGCTCGCGGACGTACTCGAGCGTGTTCTTCAGCGTCTGGATGATCGACTCGACCGACACCTCGACGTCGCGGCGCTTCAGCTTCAGACCGTCGATCTCGCGCTGGACGTCTTCGAGCCGGGACTGCGTCTTGTCGAGGAGCAGCTGCGAGCGGCCCTCGGCTTCGCTCACAATCCGGCGCGCGTCCTTCTCCGCGCCGGACTTGATGTCTTCGGAGAGCTTCTGCGCGGTCATCAACGTCGACTTGAGGCTTTCCTCGTGCTCGCGCTGCAGCTTGATGATGTCTTCGAGCCGAGCGACTTCCTGGCGCAGCCTGTCAGTCTCGCGCAGCGCGTTCTCGTAGTCGTCAGCGACCGCGGCCATGAACGTGGTGACCTCGACCCGGTCGAAGCCTCGAAAGGCGGAACGGAATCGCGTCTGTCGC
>DASQHH010000743.1:0-3946 GCA_035632195.1 Vicinamibacterales bacterium | reverse complement strand
GACCTCGTTGCGCATGAGAAAGTTGTCGCGGCCAATCTGGTGGACGACCGTCGGTTCGAAGAAGTAGCCGCCAGGAAACTCCGCCAGCGCCGGCCGCCGGCCGCCGCACAGGAGCGATGCCCCTTCGGCCACCGCGCGCTTGACCATCGATTCATCCTTCTCGAGCTGCATCTTCGTGGCGATCGGCCCCATCTGCGTCTCGAGCTTCAGCGGGTCGCCGAGCGCGATCTGTCTGGCGCGCGTGACGATCCGATCGACGAAGCGGTCGTAAATCGAATCGTGGATGTACGCGCGCGATCCCGCGACGCAGGTCTGCCCCGCCGCGGCGAATATCCCGGCGAGGACGCCGGCCTCCGCCTGCTCGAGGTTCGCGTCGCCGAACACGATGTTCGGGCTCTTGCCGCCGAGCTCCAGCATGCAGCTGACGAGGCGCTGCCCCGCCCGGGCGGCGATCGCGCGCCCGGCGTTGACGCTCCCCGTGAACGACACCTTCGCCACCAGCCGATGGTCGACGAGCGCTTCGCCGGTCTCCTTGAAGCCGGTGACGATGTTGATCACGCCGGCGGGGATGCCGGACTGCTCGGCGAGCTTCGAGAGCTCGATGGCCGACGCCGACGTAATCTCCGACGGCTTGAGAACGATGGTGTTGCCGGCCGCGAGCGCCGGCGCGAGCGACATGATCGCGATGAACGTCGGTGAATTCCAGGGCGTGATGACGCCGACGACGCCCAGCGGCTCGCGCAGCGTGTAATTGAGGATCGTCTGACGGTCGAGCGGGATGACGGAGCCCTCGATCTTGTCGGACAAGCCGCCGAAGTAGTAGAGCCAGTCCCTGACCGTCCGCGCCTGGGCCCGCATCTCCGCGAACAGCTTCCCGTTCTGCTCCGTCTCGATCGCGGCGATGCGATCGGCATGCTCGGCAATGCGCTCGCCCCACTGCATCAGCAGACGCCCGCGGCGCGTGGGCGACAGCTTCCCCCACGGTCCGTCGCGAAACGCCCGCGACGCAGCGTTGACCGCCGCGTCGACGTCGGGCGCGCCGGCGAGCGCAAACGTGCCCCACTGCGCGCCGGTCGTCGGATTGAATGCGGTGAACGTCTTGCCGTCGGCCGACGCGACGTCCTTTCCTCCTATGTAGTTCAGATATGCGTGCATCAGATGCATCTCCCCCCGTCTACGTCGAGCACTGCTCCGGTGACAAAGCTGGATTCGTCCGAAGCCAGATAAACCATCGCGTTCGCCACATCCTGTGGCGTGCAGAGGCGTCCCAACGGAATCGTGGACAGAAACGCCGCGCGCTTCTCCGGCGCGTCGCCGCCGACGAACGTCGACAGCATCGGCGTATCCGCAGGTCCCGGGCAGATTGCGTTGACGCGGATCCGATCCGGCGCCAGCTCGATGGCGAGCGACTTCGTCATGACCAGCGCCGCGCCCTTGCTCGTGTTGTAGGCCGTCAGGTTCGGGCGCGGACGGATCGCGGCGACCGAAACGGTATTGATGATGGCGCCGCCGCCCTGGCGGCGCATGATGGGCACGGACCGGCGCGCGGCGAGAAAGATCGCCTTCGCGTTGACGGCCAGCAGCCGATCGAAATCGGACTCGGTCGTGTCGGTAATGGGCGTCGGCGGCTGCGGCGCGCCGGCGTTGTTGACGAGGACGTCCAGCCGGCCGAAGCGCTCGACCGCCGCGTCGATCATGCGGCGCACGTCCGCGTCGCGTGCGACGTCGGCCTCGACGAACAGCGCCGCGTCGCCCAGGCTGCGGGCGACCGCCTCGCCGCGGTCCGCGCGGAAGTCGACGACCACGAGACGCGCGCCTTCCTCGACGAAGCGTCCGCAGATCGCCGCGCCCATGCCGGACCCGCCGCCCGTGACGACCGCAACCTTGCCTGCGAGGCGCATTTAGAACGTTCGCGGTGTTCCGCCGGAGGCATCGACGAGCAGCGGCGCGCCGGTGGCGGCGCGGACCGAGTCGACCGTCGTGCCGGACGCGATTTCCTGCAGCACGAGGCCGCGCGGCGTGACTTCGATGACCGCCAGGTCCGTCACGATCAGGTTGACGACGCGCATGCCGGTGAACGGGAGGGTGCAGCGCTCGAGGATCTTGTGGCCGCCGTCCTTCGTGGTGTGCTCCATCGCCACGACGACCTTCTTCGCGCCCGCGACCAGGTCCATCGCGCCGCCCATACCCTTGACCATCTTGCCGGGGATCATCCAGTTCGCCAGATTCCCATCGCGGTCCACCTGCAGCGCGCCGAGGACCGTCAGGTCGATGTGCCCGCCTCGCACCATCGCGAACGAGTCCGCGCTGCTGAAGTAGCAGCAGCCCGGCGTCTCGGTCACCGTCTCCTTGCCAGCGTTGATGAGATCGGGATCGATCTCCGCGTCGGTCGGATACGGCCCGATGCCGAGCAGGCCGTTCTCCGAATGCAGCGTGATGTGCACGCCCGGCGGAATGTGGTTGGCGACCAGCGTCGGCATGCCGATGCCGAGGTTGACGTAGTCGCCGTCCTTCAGCTCGCGCGCCACGCGCCTCACGATCCGTTCACGAACGTCCATTGAGCCCTTCAGCCTTGAGTCTTGCGTGTCGTGCGCTTTTCGATTCGCTTCTCGTACGTCGCGCCCTGGAGGATGTGCTTCACGAAGATGCCGGGCGTGTGCACATGGTCCGGGTCGATCTCGCCCGGCTCGAGCAGGTGCTCGACTTCGGCAATCGTGACGTCGGCCGCGGTGGCCATCACGGGATTGAAGTTCCGCGCCGTCTTCCGGTAGACGAGGGTGCCGAATCGATCGCCTTTCCACGCCTTGACGAAGGCAAAGTCCGCGTGGAGCGGGCGCTCGAGCACATAGTTCCGCCCGTCGATGACCCGCGTCTCCTTGCCTTCGGCGACGAGCGTCCCGAACGCGGTCGGTGTGAAGAACCCGCCGATGCCGGCGCCGCCGGCGCGGATCCGTTCCGCGAATGTGCCCTGAGGCACCAGCTCGACCTCGAGCTCGTTCGCCAGGAACTGGCGTTCGAACTCCTTGTTTTCGCCGACGTAGGTCGAAATCATCTTCCGCACCTGACGGGCCCTGAGCAGGATGCCGATGCCGAAGTCGTCGACGCCCGCATTGTTGCTGACGACGGTCAGGTTCTTCGTCCCGCGCGCGTGAAGCGCCGCGATCAGGGTCTCGGGGATGCCGCACAGCCCGAACCCGCCCATCATGATCGTCGCGCCGTCGGGGATCCGCGACACCGCCTCGGCGGCGCCAGCCACGACTTTGTTCATCGAGTCACATTCTAATAAGATGCACATTCCCGTGCATCCAGACCTCGAACAAGCCATCAGCTTCCACGAGTCGATCGTCGCCGAGGGCGGAAAAGCCCTCGTGGGCTACGACACCGCCAAGGCGCTCGCCAACGTCGTCCTGATGTCGGAGATTCCGACGTCCTACGACAAGAAGGAGAACCGGCAGGTCAACGCCGGCAACCTCCTGCTGCGAGGCGTGCCGGGCGTCGGCAAGACCTTCTTCGGCGTCATCCTCGCCGCGATCAGCAACGCCAAATTCGTGCGTCTCCAGGGGCGCGCCGACCTGCAGCCGACCGAAGTCGTCGGTTTCCAGATGATCAACCCGGCGACCGGCGAGCTGATGACCGAGTTCGGCCCGCTCGCCGAGGCCGAGGTCATCCTGCTCGACGAGATCAACCGCATCCCGCTCAAGTCGCAGAGCGCGTTCCTCGAGGGATTGCAGGACCGGACCGTCACCGTCGGCAAGTCGACGTACGAGCTGCCGGCGTTCAGCTTCGCGATCGCGACGATGAACCCCGTCGAACTCGGACAGGGAACGTTCCCGCTGTCGGAAGCGGCGACCGATCGCTTCGCGATCATGGTGAACATCGGGTACCTGCCGCCGGAAGAAGAGACGAAGCTCGTCCACTTCGACTTCAAGCGCGTGCGCCTGAACGC
>DASQHH010000742.1:0-2956 GCA_035632195.1 Vicinamibacterales bacterium | reverse complement strand
AGACCCCCTCTTTGCAGACCCCCTCTTTGACGGAAACGTATGAAAAAGGGACCGATTTTCGGAGGACTGGTTCTGCTCCTGCTCGCCGTCGGCGCGGCGCTGTGGGGCATTTCCGCCCGCACGCGCGCGCTCGACATCGTTACGCAGGAAACGCGCGAGATGGCCGTGCCCATCGTCTCCGTCTCGGCGCCGGTGCCGGGCGCGCCGCAGGACGAAATCATGCTGCCGGGGACGATGATGGCGTTCGCGGACGCGCCGATCTACGCGCGGACCAACGGCTATCTGAAGCGGTGGCACGTGGACATCGGCGCCCGCGTCAAGACCGGCCAGCTGCTCGCGGAAATCGACACGCCGGAGCTCGATCAGCAGCTGATGCAGGCACGCGCCGACCTGGCGACCGCCGAGGCGAACGGTAAGCTCGCGCAGACGACGGCGGAGCGCTACCGGGACCTGATCAAGAGCAACTCGGTGTCGCAGCAGGACCTCGACAACGCGAACGGCAGCCTCGAAGCGAAGCTGACGGCGGTCGAATCGGCGCGCGCCAACGTCGGACGGCTGGAGCAGCTGCAGGCGTTCCGCCGCATCGAGGCGCCCTTCGACGGCGTCATCACGGCGCGCAACATCGACGTCGGCGCGCTCATCGATTCGGGGAGCGGCGCGAAAGAGCTGTTCCACATCGCCGCCGTCCACAAGCTGCGCGTGTTCGTCAACGTGCCGGAGGTCTACTCCCGCGCGGCGCAAACGGGGCTGACCGCGGACCTGACGCTGAAGGAGTTCCCCGGCCGCCGGTTCACCGGCACGCTCGTGCGGACGTCGAACGCAATCGACGTGGCGTCGCGGACGCTGCTGACGGAGGTCGACGTCGACAACCCGAAGAGCGAACTGCTGCCCGGTTCGTACGCCGAGGTGCATTTCAAGCTGCCCGCCGCGGCGAGCACGCTGCGGCTGCCGGTCGACGCGCTCATCTTCAAAGCCGACGGACTGCAGGTGGCGACGCTCGACAGCTCGAACAAGGTGCAGCTGGTGACGATCACCGCGGGACGCGACTTCGGCGACACCGTCGAGGTGCTGTCGGGCATCACCGGCAGCGAGCGCATCGTCCTGAATCCGCCGGACTCGCTGACGGCGGGACAGACCGTGCGCGTCGCCGCGCCCGAGGCAACAAAGTGATTACCCGTGCAGGGCGGCCCGGCGCGTGGCTCGCGGGGTGCATCTTCGTCGCCGCCTGCGCGCCGAAGGCGAAGTACGTCACGCCCGCGGCGGATGTGGCGCCGGCGTTCAAGGAGAACGCGAACTGGAAGGCGCCGCAGCCGCGCGACACGGAGATCCGCGGGCGGTGGTGGGAGCTGTTCGGTGATCCGCAGCTGACCGACCTCGAAGCACGCGTCGACATCTCGAACCAGAACCTGCGCGCCGCCGAGGCGCAATTCGCGCAGGCGCGCGCGCTCGTCCGGGGCGCCCACGCGAACCTGTACCCGCAAGTCAACCTCGGTCCGTCCATCGCCGTCGAGCGCAGCTCGGCGAACCGCGCGATCTCGTCGTTCCACGACGTCTACGGCGACTTCCTGCTGCCGGCCAGCGTGTCGTACGAGGCCGACGTGTGGGGCCGCCTGCACGGCATTCTCGAAGCGAACCGCACCGCGGCGCAGGCGACCGCCGCCGACGTCGAGACGGCGCGGCTCAGCCTCCACGCGGAGCTCGCCATCGACTACTTCATGCTGCGCGGATTCGACCGCGAGCAGGCGCTGCTCGACAACACGGTCACCGCGTTCGAGCAGGCGCTGGAACTGACGCAGAACCGGTTCCGCGGCGGCCTCGCGTCGCAGGCGGACGTGGCACAGGCCGAGACGCAGCTCGAGACGACGCGCGCGCAGGCGGTGGACGTGCGCGAGGTCCGCGCGACGCTCGAGCACGCGGTCGCCGTGCTCGTGGGGCAGCCCGCGTCGACGTTCGCGCTCGCAGCGGCGCCGCTGACATCGATTCCGCCGGCGGTGCCGGTCGGGGTCCCGTCGGACCTCCTCGAGCGGCGTCCGGACATCGCCGCTGCCGAGCGCCGCATCGCATCGGCGAGCGCGGAGGTGGGCGTCGCGACGTCGGCGTTCTATCCGATTCTCACGCTGTCGGCGGCCGGCGGCTTCGAGGGCAGCTCCATCGCGTCGTGGTTCGCGAGCGCGAGCAACTTCTGGGCGGCGGGCCCCGCGCTCGTCGTCAACGTCTTCGACGCCGGACGCCGGCGGGCGGCGAAGGAACAGGCCGTCGCGCAGTACGATTTGGCGACCGCATCGTACCGTCAGGCCATCCTCGTTGCGTTCCAGGAGGTCGAGGATCAGCTCGCCTCGCTGCGCGTGCTCGAAGAAGAAGCGCAGGTGCAGGACCGCGCGGTCGCGGCGTCGGAACGGTCGCTGACGCTCGCCAACAACCGCTACCGCGGCGGCGTCACGAGCTACCTCGAGGTCCTCACCGCGCAGAGCTTCGCGCTCACCAACGAGCGGGCCGCCGTTACGCTGCTGACGCGTCGAATGACGGCGACCGTGCTGCTCCTCAAAGGACTCGGCGGCGGCTGGACGGCGGCGAGTCTTCCCGCGCTCGCGACGCGGTAGGTTTCAGGTTCCAGGTTCCAGGTTCTCGGTTCGCCGCGCCCGGCTCGTCCACGGGGTCCGCGTACCGTTCGTCGGCACCCCGCAACGGCCCCCCGGCACCCTGGCAGACTCCCGTGGCAAACTCCGTAACTCGCGCGGCGCCCTGGCCCCGTCCGCAGGCAACCTGAGTATCTCGTTCAGCACCATCGGGTTGTAGGTCGACGCCGCCGATTTCTCAGCCGGCAACGTCCATTTTTCAGTCCACCGCGCCGCCTTCTCCGCCGCCGGCGCGCCTGACGAACCGTGCACTCGGTTGATCTCAGCCAGCACCCTACGGGAAATCAGCCAGCACCCTGGGGAATTCAGCCAGCACTCTC
>DASQHH010000741.1:0-4101 GCA_035632195.1 Vicinamibacterales bacterium | reverse complement strand
GCGGCACTGCCGTCCGCGAGCTGGACCCGACTGCGACGATCCTTCCCTTGTCGACGACGACCGTCTGATCGGGGACGAAACGGAGCGCGTCGGCATCGAAGAGACGCACGCCCGTGAACGCCACCGGCGTGGACGGCACCGTCGTCAGCTGTTTCGCAAGACCGGGCGCCACGGCGGCGACCGCCTTCGCCTGGACGTCCTCCATCCTCTTCTGTTCGCCGACGTACGTCTCGGGGAGCCAATCGATGCCGAGGGTGATGGCGAAGAATCGATTGCGAGCGTCCGCCCAGAGAGGAACCGGCGTCGTGCTGAGGCCGCTGACTGACCACAGCGTGATCGTCTGCCTGCCGGCGCCGTCGCCGACCTGCATGTCGGTCAGCTTCTCGGCGCGCGCGGTTCCGCCGGGAAGAAGGTTCAGTGTTTTGTCGGGACGGGCGAGGAGCGCTTCGAGAAACCACGCCGTCAAGTCAATGGGGCCGGTTTGCGCAGAGTAGAACTCCGGACTCGAATACCTCGCCTTGCCCTCGTCGATCGGGCTCTTCCAACTCGCCGTACCGCCGGCGATCGTGAAGGTCTCCCCGGCGTCGCCGCTGGGGGTAACCCCGCGGACCGTCATCGACGCCGGCATGCCGTCGCGTCCAGAAAGGCCGCGCGAGTCGAGCTCGAACACCTGGCCGCGCAGGTTCATGCTTTCGCGTCCCATGCGCGCGCCGTCGGGAGTCGTCCAACTCCACGAGTCGCCGTGTTTACCGCCGGTAGACTGAATGATGAAGTGGCGCGCGTTCGCGGGAGGTGTCGCCAGCTCCGACACCGGAACCTGTGCAGCGATCGCGATCGCGCCGACGGCCAGCAGTCGATTCATGGGTCAAGGCTACACGATTCCCCGGACGGCGCGAGCTGAGCGCGTCACTGCAGCGCGACGTCGAGCTGCTGCAAGTCGGCAGGATCCGTAACGATGTCGATGCCGGCCACTCTGCCGTTGGCGACGGTAAAGCAGAACGCCGCGCGCACGTGCCCGCCGGGTGCCCAGGCGAGGCCGGGAGCGCCGTCGATGAGCGCTGGCTGCGCCGCTTTCGCGCGGCCGGCGAACGCGGCTGCGACGGCGTCGGCGCCGCGGACTTCCGGCGCGAGCGCCGGCGCACCTTGGGCCTGCCGGGCGGCAGCCCCCTGCACGGCTGAAGCGTCAGCGCGAAGCACGACGTCCGGATCAAGGACAGCGATAAGCGCGGCGACATCGCCGCTGCGCGACGCCGCGAGAAACGCATCGACCACTGCCCGCTGCCCTGCGCGGTCGCGGCCGCCGTCGGCGGATGCTCCCTGGACACGCCTTCGCGCCCGGCTCGCGAGCTGTCGCGCAGCGGCCGGCGACCGATCGACGATGGGGCCGATTTCGTCGAAGGGCAGATCGAACATGTCGTGGAGAACGAACGCGACGCGTTCGGCGGGCGCGAGCGTCTGGAGCACCACGAGCAGCGCGCTGCTGATCGAGTCCGCGAGCAGCGAGTCGCGTTCGGGATCCACAGCGTCCAGATCAGCGACGCTCGCGGCAGCGACGTCAATCGACTCCTCGCCGCGAATCCGCCGCGAACGCAGCATGTCCAGACAGACGCGCGCCACGACCGTCGTCAGCCAGCCGCCGAGGTTGCCGATCTCGTCGGCGTCGGACCCGCTCAGACGCAGCCACGCCTCCTGAACGGCGTCCTCCGCCTCGGTCGACGACCCGAGCATACGGTACGCGACGGCGCGCAGGCGCGGCCGAGTCTCTTCGAACCGTTGAGCGAGCAGGTCCCGGTCAGTCATTTGCCTGTATGACGATCGAGAGGCATTCGATGTGACATGTCACATCGGGCGGCCTCCATTCGTCACCCTTATGACAACCCAAAAGGAGGCTGAACATGCAAGCCACGATGCAAGGACGGATGCGCAACCCGGCGGTCGTGATTCCTGAGGCACTGACGCCGATTCTCAACGTTCTCAAGGCCGCCCAGAGCGGCGGCGTGCCCGACAAGACGATGGAGCTGGTGCATTTGCGGACGAGCCAGATCAACGGCTGCAGCTTCTGCGTCGACGGCGGCGCCAGGAATGCCAAGAAGAAGGGCGAAACGGACGAGCGGCTGTTCGCCGTCGCAGCCTGGCGCGAGGCGCCGTATTTCACCGACGCGGAACGCGCCGCGCTGGCACTGGCCGAAGCGGTGACGCGGCTGAGCGATCGCCCGGACCCCGTGCCCAACGAGATCTGGGACGAGGCGGCGAAGCACTACAACGAGAAGCAGCTCGCGTCGCTGCTGCTCCTGATCGGCGTCACGAACCTCTTCAATCGCATGAACGCGGCCACGAAGCAGCCGGCAGGCGCGGGCTGGTAGCCCTCACGCACGCAGCGTCTGCATCGCGACAGCCCAGCGCTTCAGCTCGTCAAGCATCGCGTCGGCGGCCTTGTTCTGCGTCTCGTCGGGCGCGAAGGAGCCGTCCGGCGCGAACATCCTCGCGAAGAACGGGAGCGACACGGCTTCGGGAATCGGCATCATGCGGAGCGCGGTCGCCTGCAGCTTGATCATCTGCACCGACCGTGTGCCGCCCGAGACGCCGCCGTAGCTTACGAACGCCACGGGCTTGTAGGCCCATTCGTGGACCAGATAGTCGAGCGCGTTCACGATCGACGGCGGCGCGCAGTAGTTGTATTCGGGCGTGACCAGGACAAAGGCGTCCGCCCGCGCGACGCGCTCGCTCCAGCGCTTTGTGTGCTCGTGCTGATACTTCCGCAGCCGCGGATGCTCGGGCTCGTCGAACAGCGGGAGATTGACATCCGCGAGGTCGACGAGTTCGACATCGAAGCCGCCATGCGCACGCGCCCGCGCGTCGAACCACTTTGCGACGGCGTCGCCCTTCCTGCCTTTCCGGGTGCTGACGATGAAGATCTGCAGAAGCATTTGGGGATGATACCGCTGCCAGCTCTCATCGCCCGCTGACGGTTCATCATTCAACCGAATCCGGCGGTCTCAGGTGCCGCCAGGGCATCGCTTCTTCGAGCTCGCGCGAGACTGCCAGCAGCTCCGCATCGCGGCCCGGCTGCCCCACGAGCTGGAGTCCCATGGGCAGGCCATCGCGCGTCAGGCCTATTGGCACGCTCACCGCAGGATGACCGGTGACATTGACCATCGCGGTGAACGCGCCGAGCCTCGCGGCCGCCGCGAAAGCATCGGCGGGCGGTATGCCGTTGAACGCACCGATCCGCGGAGGCGGGACGGCGACCGTCGGCATCGCCCAGATGTCGGCCGTGGCGAGCGGCGGCGTGAATCGCGCACTCAGCGCGTCGTGACACGCCGCCACTTCCTGCCGGCGAAGGCGCCGGCCGCCCTCGCGAAGCCAGCGCGTCACCTGCTGCGCCCGTCCCCAGCGCACGAACGGAATCCGCGCGACATGGTATTGCCACAGAGGGAGAAACTCGTCGACGGTCGCCCCCGGCAGCACGCCTTCCTCCACGATGTGGCCAAGGCCTTCGACGGCGGAGAGCGCGCGCATCAGGCCGTCGACAATCTCGGGATCGGTCGAACCGATGGGCGTGGACGTGACGAACCTGATGCGCAGTCGGGCGAGCCGTTGCCGCGGCGCGGCCAACCCCGAATCGCCGTGCGGTCCCATCGCGCTCAGCATCGCCGCCGCGTCGTCGACGGTTCGCGTGATCGGCCCGGAGGTGTAGAGAACGCGGGCATCGTCGAGGCCGAACTGATTCCTGACGCGCCCGCGCGAGGGTTTGATCGTGAACAGGTGGCAGAACGCCGACGGAATCCGCAGCGAGCCCGCGCCGTCGGATCCCTGCGCGACCGGCAGCATGCCGGCGGCGACGGCCGCTGCGGAGCCGCCGCTCGATCCGCCCGCCGAGTGCGCAAGCGACCATGGATTCCTGGTCGGCTGGTGGATGTCAGGCTCGGTGACCGGCATCGCCCCGAATTCCGCGGTCGCGAGTTTGCCGACGATGACAAACCCTGCGCAACGAAGCGAACCCACCGTGCGGTCGTCAGCGGGCAGCGGCACATGCGGAACGGCGCGCGAGCCCCACCGCGTGAACGTCCATCGCACGTTGTTGAGATCCTTGATGCCAAT
>DASQHH010000740.1:0-2266 GCA_035632195.1 Vicinamibacterales bacterium | reverse complement strand
CCGGCGGCGGGTTGTCGAGGTTGTGCACCGTCGTGTCGAGCCAGTCGCAGGCGTAGTAGGCGAGCCCGACGCCGGCGACCGCGCCGATCGACGCGACGAGCAGGCTCTCGGTGAGCATCTGCCGCATGAGCCGCGCGCGCGTCGCGCCGAGCGACGTCCGGACCGCCAGCTCTTTCGCGCGCAGCGTCGCGCGCGCGAACTGCATGTTCATGACGTTGATGCACGCGATGAGCAGCACGCCCACGCAGAAGCCGAGCATCGTCAGCAGCGTGCCGCGCAGCGGCCGCGGCGTGAACGTCTGGATCAGCGGCTCGACCCGGCCGGCGCTGAATTGCTTGTTCGTGTCGGGATACGCCGCCGACAGCCGTTTCGCGAACGTGGTGAACTCCGCGTTCGCCTGATCGAGGGAGACGCCGGGCCTCAGCGTGCCGAGCAGCGCCGGGCTGTTGCTGTTCGGATCGTTGCGGGGCTTCGGCGGGAATTCGCCGTACAGCGGCAGCCAGATCTCCTCGTTCTGCGGGAACGCGAAGCCCTTCTCCATGACGCCGATGATCGTGGCCGGCTTGCCGTTGATGCGGACGTTCCTGCCGACGATGTCCCGGGTGCCGCCGAAGTCGCGCTGCCAGATGCCGTAGCCGACGATGGCGACTTTCTCGGCCCCGATCTGGTTGTCGGCCGCGGTGAAGTCGCGGCCGAGCAGGGGCTTGATGCCGAGCGCCGGCAGGAAGTCCTCGGTGACGTACGCGCCGGTGTAGCGCAGGGGCTTGCCGTCGACCGTCACGTTGACCGTCGACCCGTTCAGGTACGCGGCGAGCCGGTCGAACGACTGCTGGATGGGCCGGATCTCCTCGAAGTCCATCGTGAAGACCTGGCCGTTGATGCCGAAGAAGTTCGCGCTGGCCGGATCCACAAAGTTCGCGCTCGCCAGGCGGTCGGCGTTCGGGAACGAGAATCCGCGCAACATCACGCCGTTCACGACGCTGAACATCGAGGTGACGCCGCAGATGCCGAGGGCGAGGACGATGACCGCGAGGATGGAGAAGGAGCGTTCTTTCAGGAGGACGCGCAAGCCGATGCGCACGTCCCGGAGGACCGTCTCGGGCAGCATGCGTGGTTAGACGCGATGCTGCCCGGGACGGTTCGAGGGCCGCGGCGCTGAAGCGCCGCGCTCAAGGGCGACCTTATTTCACATCGCCGCAGTCAGCGCCGAGCCAGCGGCCGCTGAGATCGATGCTGACCTCGATTTCGTGGCCGCGGGCGCTGCCCGTGGAATGGACCGTGCCCTTGAACGCCGTGGGTGAGGTGGCTTCGATGTGCACCTGGCCCTTGATGGTTTCCGGCGTCGAGCAGACGACCGTCGCGTCCATGGCCGTGCGCGTGTTGGTCGTGACGGTCTGCTTGCAGTCCGAGTTCGGACGGTTCTGCATGAAGTTCTGCTTCTCGAACTTCTCCTTCGTCATGCAGGACTTGGTGACGACGGGCTTGCCCTGCATGTTCTTCATCATCGCTTCGATCTGCGCTTTCTGCTGATCGTTCATCTTGCTCGTGTCGACGCCGGCCATCATGTTGTTCATCGTCGTCGTGGCGGTCGTTTCCCACAGGCCCATGCGGACGTCGAGCATCGGCGCCTGCGCAACGAGGACGGCGGTCACGGTGAGTGCGGCGGCGGCGCCTGCGCCCAAGCGAAGCATCTTCATGTCGGCTCCCTCAAGTGAACAAAGAGTGGATGGTGTCGGGTCGCCGGTATTTTACTCTGACCGGAGCGAGCCGGCGGGCCCGACGCGAGCTGCGAGCGTCGCGGGGGCGAGGCACGCCGCTGCAGCGGCGACGGCGACGAGGGCGGCCGCGCCCGCCACAATGCGCAGGTCCAGCGCGCCGGACGCTTTTTCCTGGGGGAGCCATATCGCGAGCATCCGGTTGAACACGGCCGCGCCCGCGGCGCCCGCCGCGACGCCGGCCGCGATCAGCGCGCCGCTGCCCTTGACGACCAGCGTCAGAATGTCGCCTGCGGTCGCCCCGAGCGCCATCCGGATGGCGAGTTCCATGGTCCGCTCGTGGATGATGAACGCCATCACGCCGTACATCCCGAGGGCTGCAAGCCCGAGCCCGAACGCACCGAACCCGAGCATGAACGCCGCGCTGACGCGCTCCCGCACCATCGTGCCGGCGCGGTACGCGTCCATCGCTTCCGGGGCGTACGGCGCGAGCGTCCGATCGACGCGCGCGACAGCGCGCTGCACGGCGGGAAACATCGGCAGCGGATCGG
>DASQHH010000739.1:0-9764 GCA_035632195.1 Vicinamibacterales bacterium | reverse complement strand
TCGACCAGCACATTACCGCCGCGATCGACGAACTCTCGGCCGTCCTGCCCCCGACGGCGTTCCGCGACAGCATCGTCGAAGGTCTGCGCCGGGCGTATGCGCCGGGCATCGGCATGGCCGAAGCGTTCGGCCGATGGCTCGAGCATGTCCTCGGCAGCCGTGGACTCGTGGTGTACGACTCGTCGGACCCCGCATCCAAGCCGCCCGTGGCACCCGTGTTCGGGCGCGAGCTGTCCACGGTCGGTCAGACAGTCAAGCTCGCGTCGCTGGCGGGCTCGGATCTCGTCGCACGCGGGTATCACGCGCAGGTGCAGGGCCACGACGACAACGCGGCGCTCTTCCACATCGACCAAGGCGGCCGTCGCGCCATCCGCCACCAGGACTCGCATTTCCTGGTCGGCGAAGCGCGTTACCCGGCATCGACCTTCATCAAAGAGGCGGCGGACAGGCCCGGTGGTTTCAGCCCCAACGTCCTGCTGCGTCCCATCGTCCAGGACACGCTGTTCCCGACCATTTGCTACGTCGCCGGACCGAACGAGCTGGCTTACCTCGGTCAGCTCCGCGGGGTCTACGCGCACTTCGGCGTGCCGATGCCGCTGATGTACCCGCGCGCGTCGGCGACCCTGCTCGACTCGGCCGCGATGCGGTTCCTGACCAAGTACCAGATGCCGCTCGAGGCGCTGCAGGCGCAGGACGAGGCGGCGCTCAACGAGCTGCTGCGCTCGCAGATTCCGCCGGCGGTCGAAGAGTCGTTCACCGAGACGTCGCAGGCCATCGAAGCGCAGATGACGCGCCTCATCGAGGCCATCCCGGCGCTCGATCCGACGCTCGAAGGCGCGGCGCGGTCGACGCTGGGGCGGATGCAGCACGACCTGCAGACGCTCCATGGCAAAATGATTCAAGCCGCCAAGCGGCGCGACGAAACGCTGCGCCGCCAGTTCATGCACGCCCGCGCGCTGGCTTTTCCCAGCGGCCACGCGCAGGAACGCACGATTGGATTCGTCGCGTTCCTCAACCAGTACGGCCCGGCGCTCGTCGATCGCCTGGACGAAGAGCTGCCGCTCGATCTCGGCCGTCACTGGGTTGTGACCGTCTAAACGCTGGGAGGCCGGACATCGCCAGATCTGCGAAGACGTCGAAACGCCTGGCTGCCGCCCGCGAAGCCGGCATCGTGCTGCGCGTTCGCATCGTCGGATGGCTGCGCAAGCCCTGGGTGCGCGTTGCGGCAGTGCTGCTCGCGGTCCCGTTCATCGCGCTCTGTTTCTTCCTCGGCTACTACTACGTCAGCTTCTCGGAGCTGATCGAGGCGCGGCTCCACGGCGAGCGCGACACCGTCCTGCCCCGCGTCTTCGCGCGGCCGCTCGAGCTGAGGCGCGGCGAGTCGATGACGGACCGACAGCTGATCGATCGGCTCAACGATCTCGGCTACGCGGAGCGGGTGAAACCGGAGCATCCAGGCGAATTCGCGGTCAGCCCCGGCACCGTGTCAATCGCGCCGCGGCCGGGACAATACAAAGGCCGCATCGTCCGCGTCGTCTTTCAGCGTCAGCCGACGGAAGTCCGGACGTCGGCCTCCCGGACGTCGGCCTCGTCGAAACGAACGCCGCCGAAGCCGCCGGATCACGTCCTCGAGCTCGATCTCGACAACCGCCCGAACGAACGGCTGACGCTCGACGCTCCGGTGCTGACGGCGCTGGTGAACGGCGAGCGCGAGAAGAAGCGTCCGGTCGCCCTGGGCGCGATGGCGCCCGTGATGTGGCAGGCGGTGCTGTCGATCGAGGACACGCGCTTCTACGAGCATCCGGGCGTCGATCCAATCGGGATGCTCGGCGCCTTCGTGCGGTACGCGACGGGACGCCGGAGTTATCTTGCCGGCGGCAGCACCATCACGCAGCAGCTGGTGCGCAACGTCTTCCTGCCGAAGTTCGGCATCGGCATGACGCTGCAGGACGCGCGCGAGCGCTCGCCGAAGCGCAAGCTGATTGAGATCTGGGCCTCGCTGATTCTGACGGCGAAGGCGTCGAAGGACGACATCCTCGAAATGTACCTGAACGACATCCCGCTCGGTCAGCGCGGGTCCTTCTCCATCTTCGGCGTCGAGGAAGCGTCGCGCCTCTTCTTCGGCAAGAACGTCAGCAATGTTTCGCTCGCGGAAGCGGCGACGATTGCCGGCGTCATTCAGCAGCCGTCGGCGCTGTCGCCGTTCACCAATGCGGCCAAGTGCCGCGAGCGGCGCAACATCGTCCTGCACGCGATGGCCGACGCCGGCTACATCAAGTACGACGCCGCCGACAAAGCCGCGGCCGAACCCCTCGCCGTCGTCGAACGGGCTCTCGAAACGGAAGCGCCGTATTTCGTCGACTACGTCGGGCAGACGCTCAACGATCAGTATCCCGGACTCACGACGACGACGACGGCGGGCGTGGACGTGTATACGACGCTGGATCTGCACCTGCAGAAGCTGGCGCAGGATGCCGTCCGGAGCGGGCTCACGCACGTCGACGATCTGCTGTCGCATCGCCGCAAGCGCGTCGGCAAGCCGGAGGCCGCGCTCATCGCCGTCGATCCGCGGACCGGCGAGATCCTGGCGCTCGTCGGCGGGCGCTCGTACAACCAGTCGCAGTACGACCGTGCGGTGGTGTCGCGCCGGCAGCCGGGGTCGGTCTTCAAGCCGTTCGTCTATCTGACGGCGTTCGAGCAGGCGATCGCGCAGGGCCGCACCGACATCACGCCGGCCACGATCGTCCTCGACGAACCGGAGACGTTCGAGTTCGGCGGCCAGACGTGGACGCCGGAGAACTACGAGCACGAGTACGACGGCCCGATTACGTTCCGCCACGCGCTTGCGCACTCGCGCAACCTCGCGACGATCCACGTCGCGCAGGAAGCAGGCTACGACCACGTCTCGGACCTCTGGAAGACGCTCGGCGTCGGTAATCCGCCGAAGCCGTATCCGTCGATCGCGCTCGGCGTGTTCGAGGCGACGCCGGCGGAAATCGCGACGGCGTACACGA
This sequence comes from Vicinamibacterales bacterium, assembly GCA_035632195.1. GTDB lineage: Bacteria > Acidobacteriota > Vicinamibacteria > Vicinamibacterales > CAVVIG01 > DASQHH01. The sequence continues at coordinate 6,750 of DASQHH010000739.1, read as the reverse complement.
TTTTCCCCAGCGGCGGGCTCATCCGTCAGCTGAAGCCGATCCTGCGCATCATGAAGGGCGGCCGCGACGTGACGAAGCGCGAGCCGTCGAAGCCGAAGCGGATCGCACGCCCCGAGACGACGTTCCTCGTGACGAACATGATGCGCAGCGTGCTCAACGAGGGGACGGCGGCCAGCGCACGGTCGATGGGCTTCACGCTCGACGCCGCCGGGAAGACAGGCACGACGAACGACCTGCACGACGCGTGGTTCGTCGGCTTCACGCCGGATCTGCTGACCGTCGTCTGGGTCGGGTTCGACGACAACCAGCCGGTCGGCCTCAGCGGCGCGCAGGCGGCGCTGCCGATCTGGACGCAGTTCATGAAGACCGCGCTGTCCGGCCGCGCCCCCGAGAGCGGCTCGGCATTCGAGGCGCCCGAAGGCATCGCGCTCGCCGACATCGACCCGGCCACCGGCAAGCTGGCCACGCCCGCCTGTCCGCGCAAGTTCACCGAAGCGTTCATCGCGGGGACGGAACCCACGAAGTTCTGCGACCTGCATCGATAGAGTGGGCAGGTGGGGCGGGTGGGCCGGGTAGGGCGGGTGACGTCACCTGCCCCACCTGCCTTACCTGCCCCGCCTGCCCCCTTCCGTCAGGGCGCCTATAATTCACAGAGATGAACCGGGAAGTCTTCGCCGCCGTCAATGACGCGCTCGAAAAGGGTGAGCCGGCGGCGCTGGTCACGATCGTGTCGACGACCGGATCCACGCCGCAGCGCATCGGCGCGAAGATGCTCGTCTACGCCGACGGCCGGACGGTGGGGACGATCGGCGGCGGCTGCTACGAGAACGACGCGTTCGGCAAAGCCCGCGAGGCGATCCAGACGCGCAAGCCGCTCGTCGTCCATTACGAGCTCGACGACGACTTCGCGCAGGAGACGGGGCTGGTGTGCGGCGGCCAGATGGACGTCTACATCGAGCCGCTCGAGCCGAGCGCGGAGCTGTACGTCATCGGTGCCGGCCACGTCGGCTTCAACCTCGCGCGGGGGGCGCACGAGGCCGGTTTCCGCGTCCACGTCGTCGACGACCGCGAGAAGTTCGCCAACGCCGAGCGGTTTCCCAGTGCCGTCGAGATTGTCGTCGACGACATCCCGGCCTGGATTGCGCGGTCGAACATGCCGGCGCACGCGTATACCGTCATCGTGACGCGCGGCCACACCAACGACCTCGAAGCGCTGCGCGCGCTGGCGCCGCGGGAGCTGCGCTACCTCGGCCTCATCGGCAGCCGCGCCAAGGTGGCGCGCATCTACGACGCGCTCGTGGAGAGCGGCGTGCCCGCCGATCGCCTGCAGCGCGTCCACGCGCCCATCGGGCTCGACATCGGCGCCGTGACGCCGCAGGAAATCGCGGTCAGCATCCTCGCCGAGCTCATCGCCGTCAAGCATGGCAAGGAACATCCCGCAGCCATGCAGTGGGCGCCGCCGCAGCTTGCCCGGCGATAGCGTTCTCATCCGCGGCGGGACAATCGTCACCATGAACGACGCGTTCGACGTCATCGAAGGCGACGTGTCGATCCGCGACGGGAAGATCGTCGAGGTCGGCAGCAAGTTCTTCGGTCTGCACGAGAAGCACATCAACGCGCGCGGCGGCTACGTCCTCCCCGGCTTCGTCCAGACGCACATCCACCTGTGCCAGACGCTCTTCCGCGGCTACGCCGACGACCTGCCCCTCATGGACTGGCTTCGCAGGCGGATCTGGCCGATGGAGGCGGCTCATACGCCCCGGACGCTGCGCGTCGCCGCCCGCCTCGCGACGACCGAGCTTGTGGCGAGCGGCACCACCTGCGTGCTGACGATGGAAACGGTGCACGACACCGACGCCGTGTTCGAGACCGTGGCGCAGAGCGGCATGCGGGCGACGATCGGCAAGTGCATGATGGACGCGTCGGATCCCGGCGCGCAGGTCCCGAAGCGCCTGCAGGAAGACACGCGCCGCTCGATCGACGAGAGCCTGGCGCTGAAGAAGCGCTGGGACGGCGCCGCCGAAGGCCGGATCCGGGCCGCGTTCGCGCCGCGGTTCGCCGTCTCCTGCACGCGCGAGCTGCTCGAATCGGTGGCGGGCTTGTCGAAGGATCAGAAGGCGCTGGTGCACACGCATGCGTCCGAGTCGCGCGACGAGATTGCGATCGTCAAGCAGCTGTCGAACGGACTGACCAACCTCCGCTATCTCGAGAGCCTCGGCCTCGCGACACCGCAGCTGTGCGTCGCGCACTGCGTGCACGTGGACGAGGGCGAGCAGGAGCTGCTCGCGCGGCACGACGTCAAGGTGCTCCACTGTCCCGGGTCCAATCTCAAGCTTGGCTCCGGCATCGCTCCGGTGCCCGAGATGCGCGCGCGCGGCATCACGGTCTCGCTCGGCGCCGACGGCGCCGCCTGCAACAACCGCCTCGACATGTTCGAGGAGATGCGGCTCGCCGGCATCCTGCAGGCGATGCGTCATCAGCCCGGCACGCTCGTGGCGCGCGACCTGCTCTGGATGGCGACGCGCGGCGGCGCCAGGACGCTCGGCCTCGACGCAGACATCGGGTCGATTGAAGTCGGCAAGCGCGCCGACGTCATCGTCATCGACCGGGACCGTCCGCACATCGCGCCCGGCCCCGATCCGTACTCGACGCTCGTCTACGCCGTGCGCGGCAGCGACGTTCGCACGACGATCGTCGACGGGTACGTGCTGATGGACGAGTTCAAGCCGACGCGCGCGGATCGCGAAGTGATCGCCGCTGAGGCGCGCGCGACAGCGAAGGACCTCGCGGCGCGCGCAGGAATCATATGAAACGAATGCTCATCGCCGTTCTGATGCTCGTCTCGGTGGCCCACGCGCGAGGGCAGGAGCCTGTCAGGCCGTTCGGCACGCTGCGCGAGCTGGACGCCATGCAGCAGCAGTGGCTGAAGAAGCGGCTCGACACGTTCCTGCCGCCGCTCATGCGCAAGCACGGCATCGACCTCTGGGTCGTGCCGATGCGCGAATACAACGAGGACCCGGTCTTCAGCGCGATCACGGCGCCCGACACGTTCGCCGCGCGGCGGCGGACGATCTACGTCTTCTTCGACAAGTGCGCGGCGTCTGGACGGCCGCCGTCCGCCCAGTGTGTCGAGCGGATTGCACTCGGCGGCACGTCACAGGGCGGCGTGTTCGAGGCGCGCCGCTCCGCGCGGCCGGCGGCGTCCAACATCGGCCGCGGCCAGCAGGCCGAGCTCTGGGGCGACGAGCAGTGGATCGTCCTCAAGACGGTCATCGAGGAGCGTAATCCCAAGGTCATCGGCATCGATCGGTCGACGGTCTTCGCGTTCAACGACGGCCTGTCGAGCGGCGAGCTGCAGGGAATGAGCGCCGCGCTCGGCTCGAAATGGACGGCGAGATTCAAGGACGCCGAGGGTCTGCCGCTCGACCTGCTCGCCTCGCGCCTGCCGGAAGAAGAAGCGTTCTACGCGAAGATGCAGGAGCTCGTCTGGCAGATGACGCAGACGATGTTTTCGAACGCGGTCATCAAGCCGGGAACCACGAGAACGAGCGACCTCGTCTGGTGGTGGCGGCAGCGCGTCAACGATTACGGCCTCGGCACGTGGTTCCAGCCGAGCGTCGATGTGCAGCGAAGGGGCGCAACGGCCGAGCAGGTTGGGGAGGATCCGGTCATCCAGCCCGGCGATCTGCTTCACTGCGACGTCGGCATCACCGTCGCGCGGTTGAATACCGACACGCAGCATCTCGCGTACGTGCTTCGGCCCGGCGAAAGCGACGCGCCGGACGGACTCAAGCGCGCGCTCGCAAACGGCAACGCGCTGCAGGACATCACGATGGCCGAAGTCCGTCCCGGCCGGACCGGCAACGAGATCCTGTCGTCGGCGCGCGCGGCGATGAAAGCCCGCGGGATCGACGGCACCGTCTACTCCCACCCGATTGGATTGCATGGACACGCTGCCGGGCCGCTGATCGGCCTTTGGGACTATCAGGACGGCGTCGCAGGACGCGGCGAGGTGAAGGTCATCCCGAGCATGTGGTGGTCGATTGAACTGCAGGCGACGACGCCGGTTCCCGAATGGAACGGGCAGGCCGTCCGCATGGCTCAGGAAGAAGACGCGATCATCGGCGCCGACGGAAAGATTCGATGGGCGCTGCGACGGCAAGACAAGCTCTTCCTCGTCCGATAAGCTTCATCAGCACGAGGCTTTAGCCGAGCGTGTATAATGGTTTAGCAGTCTCACGGCGCGACTGCTAACCCCGATATGACCGGACCAACGACTCCGATCGACCGATCGAGACGAGTGCTGGCGGCGCTTGTCCGGGAGTACATCTCCTCGGGCGAGCCGGTCGCCTCTTCGCTCCTGGTGAGCGCGGCAGGTCTCGGGGTGTCGTCCGCCACCGTCCGCAACATCCTTTCGCAGCTCGAGAGCGACGGCTACGTTCAGCAGCCGCACACGTCGGCCGGCCGGGTCCCGACGGACCTCGGCTATCGTTTTTACGTCGACCTCCTGATCGAGGCGAAACGGCCGGGACGGACGGCGAGCGCCGTCGAGGCGCGGCTCCGCCGCGAGAGCCCCGGCCGTATGCTCGAAACGCTGCTGCCACAGGTGACGCACGTGCTGTCGCAGGCGGCCCACGGCGTCGGTTTTGCGGTGCAGCCCGCGCATCAGGTCGCCGTGTTCGAGCGCGTCGAGTTCGTGCCGCTGGCGGCATCCCGCGTGCTCGTCGTGATCGTGGCGCGAGGCGGACACGTGATCCAGAAGGTCATCGACACCGGCGAGCCGTTGAGCGCGGACGACCTGCGCGAGGCTGCGAACTATCTCAACGCGGAGTTCTCCGGGCTGCCGCTGCACCGCGCGCGCGAAGCGGTGGTCGAGCGCCTCAGCCAGGAACGGGCGTTGTACGACGCGCTGCTGGCCCGCGCGTTGCGGCTCGCGAGCTCGACGTTCGCGTCGCTGCCCGACGACCGCGAAATCTACGTCGAAGGCGCGGCGTCGCTGCTCGACTCGGCGACGGGGCTCACGCTCACGACGCTGCAGGCGCTGATGCAGATGATCGAGGAGAAACAGCGGCTCATCCGGCTGCTGACGGAATACATCGACGGACCGGGGCTGACGGTCGTCATCGGCGCGGAGCATCTGGACCCGAACCTCCGTCCGTTCAGCCTCATCGCGTCGACGTTCGACGACGGGACCGGGACAGGCACCGTCGGGATCATCGGCCCCACGCGTATGCGCTACTCGCGCGCCATCGCCGTCGTCGACGGCGCGGCGGAAGCGGTGTCCCGCGTGCTTCGCGATCCGAATTAGTAACGGGCGCTCTCGAGCGGCCCCTACACTCTAAAGAAAATGGCAGAACAACAAACTGAGGGCGGCGAAGCGATTGTTTCGACCGATCCGGCTGCGGACCTGCAGCGCGAACGAGACGACTACTACGACCGCTGGATGCGCAAGGCGGCGGAGTTCGAGAACTACCGCAAACGTGTCGAGCGCGAGCGGCGCGAGCAAGCCGACCAGGCTGTGCTCGACCTGCTGCAGGAGCTGCTGCTCGTCGTCGACGACTTCGACCGCGCGACGGCGCTGCAGGCGCCGGGCGATGCCGCGGCCTACAAGAAGGGCGTCGCGCTGATCCATTCCAAGCTGCACGACCTGCTGAAGAAGCAGGGCGTGCGTCCGATCGAAGCGCTCGGCGCCGATTTCGATCCCAACGTGCATCAGGCGGTGATGCACGAGGCGGCGCCGGGCCATCGCGACAACGAAGTGATCGGCGAGCTCCGCAAGGGATACATGATGGGCGACCGCCTGCTGCGGCCGGCCATGGTCAAGGTGGCGAAGGCGTGAGCAAGCGCGACTACTACGAAGTCCTCGAGGTCACGCGGACGGCAACCGAAGTCGAGATCAAGAGCGCCTACCGCAAGCTCGCGATGAAGTACCACCCCGATCGCAATCCGGGCGACAAGGGCGCCGAAGAGAAATTCAAGGAATGCGCGGAGGCGTATGCGGTCCTCGCCGACGGCGAGAAGCGCAGCCTGTACGACCGCTTCGGCCACAAGGGCGTGAGTTCGGCCGCGGGCGCCGGCTTCGACCCCTCCGTCTTCAACGAGTTCGGCGACTTCGCGGACATCCTCGGCAACATGTTCGGCTTCGGAGATCTGTTCGGCGGGCGCCGCCGCGGCGGGCCGCAGCGCGGCTCCGATCTCCGCTACGACATGGAGATCTCGTTCGAGGAGTCGGCGCGCGGCGCCGAGACGACGATCCAGATTCCGCGCGAAGAAAGCTGCGAGACCTGCAAAGGATCCGGCGCGGCGGCGGGCTCGACGCCGACGACGTGCCCGCAGTGCCGCGGACAGGGCCAGGTCCGCTTCCAGCAGGGATTCTTCCAGGTGGCGCGGACCTGCCCGCAGTGCCGCGGGACTGGGAAGGTCATCGCCAGGCCGTGCCAGACGTGCCGCGGCACGGGACGGACGACGAACGAGCGGAAGATCACGGTCAAGATTCCGCCGGGCATTGCCACGGGACAGCAGCTCCGGCTGCAGGGCGAAGGCGAATCCGGGACCGCCGGCGGACCAGCCGGACATCTGTACGTCGTCATCCACGTGCGGGAACACGAGTTCTTCCGGCGTGACGGCAACAACCTGTTCTGTGAAATCCCCGTGAATTTCACGACCGTGGCGCTGGGCGGAGAAATCCAGGTGCCGACGCTGGACGGGCCGGAGCCGATCAAGGTCCCGGAAGGCACCGCAACCGGAACG
>DASQHH010000738.1:0-6869 GCA_035632195.1 Vicinamibacterales bacterium | reverse complement strand
ACTGGCGGATGTCGTCCGGATTCCAATAGCCGTATCCGCCGTAGTAGCCGTTCCAGTTGCGCGGGTCGCCATTCCACGGTCCGCCGCCGTACGCCCCGCCGTTGCGCCCGCCGCCGGCATTCGCCTGCTGGCCGCCTTGTTGACCACCTTGCTGTCCGCCCGGCTGTCCCTGCTGGCCGCCTTGCTGGCCGTTCTGGCTGTTCGCCTGTTGTCCGCTCTGCGAATTCTGCTGGCCGGTCTGGCTGCCTGACTGGCGACCGGCCGACTGGCGACCATTCTGCTGCGCCTGGTCGCGCATGCGCTGCTGCAATGACTCCATGCCGCGCGTGATGTCGCGCGTCTTGTCGGCCGCGCGGCCGATCGAATCGTTCTTTGCCTGCTTGCCCATCGAGGCGCCGGCTTCGGCGATCTTCTTCGACAGGTTGTCGAGATTGCTGCCGATAGTCTCTTCCATCGCGCGCGCCTGGGACGTCTGGCCGAGCGTCGCGCGCGAATAGCGGATCATCTCGCGGATCCGCTTATCGCGGATGCTGCCGGCCGCATCGTCGAGCTTCTTCGCCGCGTCGCGCTCGTCGCGCCGGACCTGGTTGGCCAGCTTCTCGAGCTGGTCCTGCAGGTCGCCGACGCGCTTGTCCATCGCGTCCTTGCGGTCGGCGAGGGACTGCGCTTTCGCCTGCCGCGCGAGGCTCGACTGCTGGTCGAGGCCCGCGACGTCGTTGGCGATGTCCTTCTGCTCCTTGGCCAGGTCGTCCGCCGTCTTCTGCAGCTGCTGCAGGTCGCGGTCGCCGCGCGTACCCTGTTTTTGCTCCAGTCGCTGCTGTGCCTCGCGCAGCCGGTTCAGGGCTTCGCTGGCCTGCGCGCCGCCGTCGCTCGATCCGTTTGCAGCGGCACGCCGCATCGCGTCCGCGGACTCCTGGAGCTTCTTGATCGCATCGCTCATGTCGCCGCGCTGCTGGTCGCGCGTCAGCTGCTGCAGCTGGCGGGCCGCCTTCTCGAGCTCGTCGGCGAGCTGCCGCTGCGCGCTGGCGCTGCCGCTGCCCGACGACTGTCCCGACTGCAGCGCGCGCCGCTGCCGCTCGAGCTCCTGTTGCTGCCGCCGCGCGAGCTCCTTCAGCTTCTCGACCATCTGGTCGATCTGCTGATCGCCCTGCTGCATCTCGGCGCGCTGCTGCATCTCGTACTGGTTGGCGAGCTTGTCGAGCTCGAGCTCGAACAGGTCGGCGAGGTCCTCGGCCATCTGGCCGCCGCCGCCGCCCCCGCCGCCGCCCTGCTGCATCGCGACCTGCACCTCGTAGGTCTGCTCGGCGTCCTGCAGGATCTTCAGCGCGCGCTGTTCGGGCTGCAGCGCCTCGTCCGCTTTCAGCGACTTCAGGTCGTTCTCGGCCGACTTCATCTCGTCGATCGCCTTCGGCAGCGTATCGGCGATCTTGTTGAAGTTCGGATCGACCGAACCGAGGCGTGAGCGCAGCTTCTGCACCAGCTCTTCGACCTGCTCGCGCAGCTTCGCCTGCGCGAGATTCATGAAGACGACGTTCTCCTTGAACTTGTCGGGCTTGGTCTTCGCCTTGTCGCGGACGATGTTGAACGTCGCCGAGACGATCTCGCGCTGCTGCTGCGACAGCTGTCCGACTGTGCCCTGTTGTCCGCCGCCGCCGCCGCCGGCCATCGCCTGCGACTGCGCCTGCCGGTAATCCTTCTTGAACGGGCGGATCTGAACGAAGTAGATGTCGCTCGTCGACGTCTTGGCCCCCGACACGCCGTCGGTGTCCGTCGCCTTCGCGTAGTACGAGACGAAGTCGCCCGGTTTGAGATTCAGCTCCTCGAGGTAGATCGTGTGGCTGCCGCTCACTTCAGGCAGCGGCTTGCCGCTGAAGAGCGTGACCGTTTTCGGCGCCCCGCCGTTGGTCGAGTAGAACAGCTGCAGCTGCTTGACGCCGTAGTCGTCGTCGGCGCGCGCTTCGAGGAACAGCTCCTCGACCGGCGTCGCCTGCGTGTCGCGTCCCGGCTTGGTGAAGCGGACGGCCGGCGCCTGGTCGTCGATGACGTCGATCGTGTACTGCGGCGACGCGTCGACCCTCTCGCCGTGCGGACCGGTCAGCTCGATCTTATAGAAGCCCTGCTGCGTAATCTTGAAGCTGCCGATGAGCGTTCCGTCCGCCTGCTCCACGAGCGGGGCGGCGGTGCCGTCGTCGAGCACCGCGCGGCCGCTCGGCGACTTCATCGTCGGCGTCACCTTGAGGAATACCTCGGTGCCGCGGATGGCCGCGACGTCGCCGCCGCCGTCGACCTTGCGCGGCGCCATGCCGGTGTAGGCGGGGAAGTGGTATTCGAGGTCGAGCTGCTGTACGGTCGGCAGGTCGACGACCGAGAGGGTGAAGCGCTGCGACAGCACGCCGTTGCTCTCGACGTAATACTCGGTCTGCTTCTCGAGGTGGAAGAGCATCCCCTCGAATGCGCCGGCTTCGGACTGCGATGGATGAGCGGCACGCGCTCGAAGTTTCCCGATGGATCGGTGCGCATCATCACCGTCGCGTCGTGCGAGGTGAAACCGACCAGCTTCGCGCGGACGTTCTGATCCGATCCGCGCGGCACTTTCTGCGATCCCGGACGGACGTCGATGCGGTATGGGCTGGCGGCCTCCGCGCTGCGCGAGATGATCAGCAGGGCAGAGATTCCGTGGCGCAGATACGCCGGTCCGAGCGCGATGACGAGCGCGGTGATCGCCGCAATCGTCGCGAGCGCGATGCCGTTCCGGCGGATTGATTCCCGCTCGACCGCGTCGCCGTGCTCGAGCGCGCGGCAGCGGTCCACCGCCTGTTCCACCAGTTTCTCGACCAAGTGCGGCGACCGATCCGCGGACTCCGTTGCCGTCGCCTCGACGGCGCTGATGATTGCGGCCTCGAGCGTCGGGTCCCGCTCTTCCAGATACATCGCCACCTGGCCGTCGGTGACGCGGCGCCGCAGCGGCCAGACGAGCCCGTATGCGAGGAGCGCGACGAAGACGGTCACGGCGACGATGCGGAAAGCGATGATCGCGGGCGCGCTGAACCGCAGCGACTGGAGACCGGATGCCGAGAGGAGGAGCGCCAGCACCGTGCCGGCGACGACGACGACTGCGCCGCGGAGCGCGATGCGCTGGCGCCAGCGATTGCGCACCCGCCGGATGACGTCTACGAGCTCGGACCGATGATGTTCCATGCAGCCGGTCTCCTCAACGAAAGAGTAGCAGTTTTCCGCGGTTCGGTGAGCGGGTTCAACGTTCACGGTTCAAGGTTCACGGTTAATGGTTCCGGGGTTCTTGAGTTCAACCCGAACCAGAAACCCGAACGGGAACCCGGGAACCCTCTACCGTGAACCTTGCACCTTGAACCTTGAACCCCACACGGTCACAGAAACTTCTCTTTCCGCGACAGATGATTCGAAATAAGCGTCTCTGTCCCCAGAAGGACAACGCCCGACATGAGCAGATACCACCAGAGGCTCTGCCGCTTCTCGGCTTCCTCGCGCGTCATTTCCTGCGCCATCGACGGCTCTTCCGATTCCGCGGTCGCGTGTCCGGTAACGGACGCCACCAGCTCCCGCGGATCGAGCGGAGCGAGATCGGACTCGGCCGGATCGAGATTGACGGCCAGCGCCTCCGCCTTTCCGACGTTCGCGCCTGTGTTCCGGACTTCGTAGATGCCCTGCTCGAGCAGCTCCAGCGACCCGTCGGCCGAGCCCTTCGCGGCCTGCTGCGTCGCGCGCGCGCCGGACGGCGACACGATGACGCGGTCGTTCCGGTTCTTCGCGCGAGCGGAAAGGTCCAGCACCTGCCCGACGGTGAACCACGACGCCGGCTGTTCGTACCGCGCCAGGTAGCGCGTCAGCTGGTGCACGAGCGGCAGGAAGATCGGCTTGACGCCGATGTCGGTGAACGAGTCGTCCAGCGTGGACGTCCAGACGACGACGCGGCCGTTGCCGACCTTCCGCTCCGCGGCGGCGACCGCGCCATCGTCGTACCGCGCGAGGACGCGATCGCCCTGCGCCGGCTCGAGCGCGCGGTACCGGTAGATGTGCGCCGCGGAGAAGTCGCCGCTGCGCGGCGCCTTGAAGATCTCGAACACCGCGTGGCTGTAATCCAGGAACCCGAACGCGCCGCTCGGCGAATCGGTGCGATCGACGGGGGCGCCGAGCTTTCCGGGAAGGAGATCCGCCTCGGGCGATCCGGACGTGCCCGCGGCAGGCCACGTCGTGTGGTCGCCGGCGACGATGAGCAGTCCGCCGCCGCGCTCGACGAACCGCTTGAGCGCGCCGCCCGCCGCGCCCGGCGGGAACTGCGTGTCGTTCACGATGACGACGGCTCGCTTGTCGAGCGACCCGGGCGCGAAGCGGGACGCCGGGACGACGTCGACGTGGAACTGCGGTGTCGTGCCGATGGACAGCGCTTTGGCGATGAACAAGCTGGAGTCTGTGCCGCCACTGTCGATGACGAGAATCGAAACCGGCTCGCTGGGGCTGAGCACGAAATTAAACGTGTTGTCCGCCGGCATCGGGTCGCTGCCGGCGCGCACGTCGCCGCGGACGTTCGGTCCCGACAGTGTGAACGGCGTGAACGTCACCGACGAGGACGCGCGCGGCCCGACGGCCGCATGCAGCGTTTCGATGTCGTGCCCCTCGACGGTCAGCGTCACCGGGACGTCGGCAATCTTGTCGTCGCCTTTGTTGCTGATGCCTGCCGTGACCGCAATGCGCTCCTGGCCGGAGAACGCGGTGCGTCCGAATGACACCGACGGCACCGACACGTTCGTGACCGGCCCGGACGCGACCGACACGGTCGTCAGCGTCGTGCCGTCCGGGAAACGCGCGTCTTCCGACCCGCTCCAGCCGGTCTTCTGGAAGTCGCTGATGAGGACGGCTTCCCGCCGCTTGAGCGGCGATCTGGAGAGGATGCTTTCGGCGAGTTTCAGCGCGGGACCGTAGCGCGTCGCGCCGGACGTCACCTTCGCGGCGTTGATGGCGCCTTCGAGCCGCGCCCGGTCGGACGTCGCGCGCATGTTCTCTTCCGCGTTCTTCCCGAAGAGCACGAGCGTGCCGCGATCCTCGCCGCTCATCGTGCGGACGACGCCGCGCGCCGCGTCCTTCGCCTTCTCGAAGTGATCGCCGTAGCCCATGCTCGCGGACTGGTCGAGGACGATCACGACGTCGCGGGCGCCGGCGAGCGCCGCCGCGGGCGTCGACGCGCTCGGCTGCGTGAACGGCCGGGCGAACGCCAGCACGATGAGCGCGATCGCCGCCGCGCGCAGGAAGAGCAGGAACCAGTGGCGGATGCGCCGCCGCCGGACGGACTGGTATGGAATGCGCCGCACGAACATCAGCGACGGGAAGGTCACCACGCGTTTCTTTTCGCGCTGAATCAGGTGCACGAGTACCGGAATCGCGATGGCACCAAGGCCGATGAAGAATGCGGGCGTGAGGAAGCTCATCTGACCCGCATCAGCCGTTCGCGGCTGGAGAGATAGCTGAAGAGCGCGCGATCGAGCGGCTCTCCGGTGTTCAGCAGCGCATAGTCAATCCGATGCTCTGAGAACTTCGTCGTCAGCGCGTCGATGTGCGCCTTCATCAGCGTCCGGTATTCCCTGCCGAGCGACTGCGGCACCACCGGAAGCTGCTCGCCGCTCTCGAGGTCCTCGAACGTCGACGCATCGTCGTAGCCGAAATCGATTTCGGCCGGGTCGAGGACGTGGAAGACGATGAGGTCGTTGCCGAGGAACTTCAGCGGCTTGATGGCTTCGAGAACGGCGTCGGGCTCTTCGTACAGGTCGGAGATCAGTACCAGGATGCCTCGGCGCTTGAAATGCTCCGCCATCTTCGTCAGGGGGGCCGCGAGATTGCCGGGCCGCTCGGCCTTCGCGCGGTCGAGCGTGTGCAGCACGACGTTGAAGTGCTTCGCCGAGGGGGGCACGTGCGTGACGAGATCGCTGTCGAATGTGACGATGCCGACGCGGTCGCGCTGCTTCTGCGCGAGATACGTGATGCACGCGGCGAGGTAGCAGGCGTACTCGAGCTTGGGAATGCCGCGGCCCTGAAACGCCATCGATCGCGAGATGTCGAACAGCACCGACAGGTTCGTGTTCGTGTCGGCTTCGTACTGCTTGACGTAATAGCGATCCGTGCGCGCGTAGAGCCGCCAGTCGACGCGGCGGATGTCGTCGCCGGCGACGTAGCCGCGGAGCTGGGCAAAGTCGATCGACGCGCCGAAGAACGGCGCGCGGTGCATGCCGTTGATGAAGCCCTCGACGACCTTCCGCGCCAGGATCTCGAGGCTCGCGATGCGGCCGAGGACCTTCGGGTCGACGAAACGCGCGCCGGGGATGGTGAATTCAGACATTGGGCGCTCGGCTGAAGCCTTCGCGCTACATCCCTGACTTCGGTACGGCAACCGCCGACAACAACTCGTCGATGATCGAATCCGTCGTGATGCCTTCAGACTCGGCGCGGAAGTTCATCAAGACGCGATGCCGCAGAACCGGGTGCGCCATCGCGCGGATATCCTCGAAGCTGACGTGATAGCGCCCGCTCGTCAGCGCACGCGCTTTGGCGCCGAGCACCAGGAACTGCGCGGCGCGGACGCTGGCGCCGAAGGCCACGAACTTCTTGACCGAATCCGGCGCGTTCTTCGCCTTGGGCCGGCTGGTGCGCACGAGCGACAGCGCGTAGCGCATCACCGCGTCGGCGACCGGAACGCGCCGCACGAGGCGCTGGAACGCGATCAGATCCTCGCCGTTCACCGGCCGCGTGAAGTGCGGATCGATGATGGCCGTCGTCGCGCGGACGACCTCGAGCTCCTCGTCTTCCGGCGGATGCTCGATGACGATGTGGAACATGAAGCG
>DASQHH010000737.1:0-1855 GCA_035632195.1 Vicinamibacterales bacterium | reverse complement strand
GAACATGAAGGGCGCGTCGCACGACGTCTGGTCCGTCAACACCGACTTCGATTACCACGAGGAGCAGAAGATCGAAGCCGATCCTGCGCGCGAGCGCGTCGCGGTCTGAAGGGCGAATGACGGACACGCGTCTACAACGCTGGGCGGGCCGCAAGGTCCTGGTCACCGGCGCCGGCGGATTCATCGGCAGCCACCTCGTCGAGCGGCTCCTCGACCTCGGCGCCGAGGTCACCGGGTTTCTGCGCTACAACTCGCGCAACGACGCCGGCTTTCTCGACCTGCTCGGCGACCGCAAGAAGCAGGTGTCCATCGTTCGCGGCGACATTCGCGATTTGCCGGCGATTCGAAGCGTCGTCGAGGGCCACGACACGGTCTTTCACCTGGCGGCGCTCGTCGGCATCCCGTACTCGTTCGTCCATCCGGAAGAAGTCGTCGCGGTCAACACCATCGGCACGGTGAACGTGCTGACGGCGGCGCGATCGTCCAAGGTCGGGCGGATTGTCATCACGTCGACGAGCGAAGTGTACGGATCGGCGCGCTACGTGCCGATCGACGAACGGCATCCGAAGCAGCCGCAGTCCCCGTACTCGGCGAGCAAGATTGCCGCCGACGCGATCGCGCTCAGCTACCACCTGTCGTTCGAACTGCCCGTCACGATCGTGCGGCCGTTCAATACGTTCGGGCCGCGCCAGAGCGATCGAGCGATCATTCCGACGATCATCAGCCAGGCGCTGAGCAAAGGGGAGATCGTGCTCGGCAACCTGAGCCCGACGCGGGACTTCACCTACGTGACCGACACGGTCGAAGGGTTTCTCTGTGCGGCGGAGATCCCGCAGGCGCTCGGCCACGAATTCAACCTGGGGACGGGTCACGAGATTTCGATCGGCGATCTCGCCGCCAGGATTGGCGCCCTGCTGAAACAGCCGGTGCCTGTCAGACAGGCGGAAGAACGGACGCGGCGTGCGACCAGCGAAGTGAGTCGGCTCTTGTCCAGTAACCAGAAGGCGTGTGACGTGCTGGGATGGCGGCCGCAGATGTCGCTCGACGACGGGCTGCGTCGGACGATCGAATGGGTGCGGCGATCGATGGCCATGTACGATCCCGGCACGTATCGGATTTGACGATGAAAGCCATGGTGCTCGCCGGAGGTTTCGGAACGCGCCTTCGGCCGTTCACGTTCTCGATTCCGAAGCCGCTGCTGCCGGTCGGCGAAAAGCCGATTCTGCAGATCATCATCGAGCAGCTGCGCGGCGCCGGCGTCGACGAGGTCGTCCTTGCCACCGGGTATCACGCCGAGCTGATTCGGACCTTCTGCGGCGACGGCTCGAAGTTCGGCATCCGCGCGACGTACGTCCACGAAGCGAAACCGCTCGGCACGGCCGGGCCGCTGGCGCTGGCGCGCCGCCTCTTTTCGCCGGACGAGACATTTCTGCTGATGAACGGCGACATCATCACGAAGCTGGATTTCGCGGAGTTTCTCGGCGCCGGAGCCGCGAACGGAAGCGATCTCACGGTCGGGTACACGCGGCACGTCTACCGCTCGCCGTTCGGAGTGCTGAACCTGGACGGCGGCAGTGTGACCGGCATTACGGAGAAACCGTCGCACGAGTACGCGATCAGCGCCGGTATCTACTGCGTTCGCTCGTCCTGCCTCGACTTCGTGCCGGACGATACCTTCTTCACGATGCCCGACCTGATGAACGCCCTCCTCGGCGCGGGCAGGAAGGTGGGCGCGTATTTCATTCAGGACTGCTGGATTGGCATCGAGAGCGTGGAACACTTCGACGAAGCGCTTCGCGAGCTGAGCCGTCTGCCGCAGGAGGCCGTGCCCGTTACGGGACGCTAGCATGCAGGC
>DASQHH010000736.1:0-2435 GCA_035632195.1 Vicinamibacterales bacterium | reverse complement strand
GACGAACAACTTCATGTAGTTCGCCAGATACGTCGCGTCGTAGCGCGGATCGCTCGACTGCAGCGCGACGACGGCGAGAATGTCGGTGTTCGCCTTGAGGATGGTGATGCCATTCGTGCGCACCGCATCCGGCAGCTGCGGCTCCGCCAGCTTCTCGGCGTTCTGCACGTCGACGGCAGCGAGGTCCTGATTGCGCGAGACGTCGAACGTGACGTTGATCGTCGTGCTGCCGTCGCTCGAGTTCGACGACCCGTAGTACAGCATGCCCTGAAGGCTGGCGAGCTGCTCCTCGATCGGCGCCGCGACGGCCTGCGCTGCATCCTCGGATGAAGCGCCCGGGAAATTCGTCGTGATGCGAACCGCCGGCGGCGTAATCTGCGGATAGCGCGTCACCGGCAACAGGTGAATCGCGAACAAGCCGAGCAGCGTGATGACGATCGAGATCACGGCGCCGAAGATCGGGCGCCGGATGAAGAAGTAGCGCGGCTCCGTCATCGCGCCGCCGCTGCCGATTTCGTCGCGCTGTCCGCCAGCGGCACCGGCTTCACGACGCGCCCGGGCGCCACCTTCTGCGTTCCCTCGACGATGCCACGATCACCCGCTGACAAACCGCGGTCGATGATCCAGAGCCCACCGCTCCACGGCCCGGGCTGAACGTCGCGCGCCACGACGCTGTCGCCATTGCCGACGATGTAGACGAACTGGCGCCCGAGTCCCTGCATCACCGCGCGTTGCGGCACAGCCAGCGCCGACTGTCGCATGAAGCCTTCCAATCTCACTCGCACGAATTGCCCCGGCAGCAACCGCCGGTCGCCGTTGGCGAACTTGGCGCGGAACTCTTCAGTGCCGCTGGCCGAGTCGAGCGACGGAGAGACGAAGTCGAGCCGTCCGCTCCGCGGCAGCAGCGAGCTGTCCGGCAGCACGACGCGCACCGCCAGGCTGCTGCCCGCGCGAATCAGCGCACCGCCCCGCGGATCGCGCTCCCACGTCGCCAGCTGCTGCGACGACGGATGGAAGGTCACGTATACGGGATCGAGCTCGTCGATCGTCGTAAGTAAATCGCCCGAGCCGCTCACGCGCGCGCCGAGCTCCAGCCTTGCGCGACCGACTTGTCCGCCGATCTCGGCGCGAATCACACAATCGTCGAGATCCTTCTTCGCCGCGTCGGCGGCTGCCTGCGACGCCTCGAGCTCGGAGTGCGCATTGTCGACGTCCTGCTGCGCGACCGCGTGCTTCGGCACGAGCGGTTCGAGCCTTGCGACCGTCCGCTTCGCATTGTCGAGCCGCGCGATGGCGCTGCGATACGCCGCGTCGTACTTCGTCGGGTCGATCTTGTAGAGGACCTGGCCCGTCGAGACGACCGCGCCTTCAGTGAACGGACGCTCGATGATGATGCCTTCGACGCGCGATCGCACCTCGACGCGCCGATAGGGCTGGACCTGCGCGCCGAGCTCGTACGGTTCGGCGATCGTCGTCGGCGAGACGGTGACGACGCCGACCTGTGGCGGCGGCGGTCCCTGCTGCTGCGAGGCAGGAGCGGCCGATTTCGTACAGCCCGCGACGACAGTCGTGGCGAGAAACACCGAGGCGAGCGTTGCCGCTCGCCTTTGCGTGGCGATTGACACTGCGCTTGGGGCTGGCGTGGGGGGTCCACCGGTTCACCGGTCCACCGTGCTTGTAAGATGAACCCCGACGCCAGCCCGAGGGAGCGTTCTGGGACGAACGGCTCCTTACCAGATCCTCGCACGAAGGTTGTCAGGCCGAACCATCGGGTCGCCGTCCTTACATCCCCACGCCGCCTTGAACTCCGGCATGTTCGACAGCGGCCCGTCGACGCGCCACTTGCCCGGCGAATGCGCGTTCGACTTGATCTGATTGAGCAGCGCCTGATCGGTGGACAGCTCCCGCCAGATCTGCGCCCAGCCGAGGAAGAACCGCTGCTCCGGCGTGAAGCCGTCGATCTTGGGGTGCGGTTTGCCGGCAATCGCCTTCTGCATCGCGTAGTACGCGACCGTGAGTCCTCCGAGGTCGGCAATGTTCTCGCCGAGCGTCTGCCTGCCGTTCACGTGCGACGCGCTGTCGACGACCGTGTAGCCGTTGAACTGGTCGACGACGAGCTGCGCGGCCGCCTTGTACTTGGTCGCGTCTTCGGGCGTCCACCAGTCGCGAAGATTTCCTTGTGCGTCGAACTGACGGCCGGAGTCGTCGAAGCCGTGCGTCATTTCGTGGCCGATTACAGCGCCGAGCGCGCCGTAATTCACTGCGTCGTCGGCGTTGGGATCGAAGAACGGCGGCTGGAGGATGCCGGCCGGGAACTGGATCTGGTTGAGCGTCGAGCTGTACGACGCGTTGACCGTCGGCGGCGTCATGCTCAACTCCGTGCGGTCCGGCGCCTTCCCCAACCGCGCCCACGTGCGCGCCGCGTTCCACTCGGC
>DASQHH010000735.1:0-5794 GCA_035632195.1 Vicinamibacterales bacterium | reverse complement strand
GCACTTCCTCCCAGTCGTGGTCCTCGGCGTCAATCCAGAAGATCGCGACGGTCTTGACGTGGTGGTCCCGGGAGATCTGTTCGGCCAGCTTCAGCGCCGTCAGCGCCTTGAGGAGCGTGAAGAGCGGCCCTCCGAAGAGCCCGGCCTGCTGGCCGGTGACGATGGCGACCGTTGCGGCGTCGGCGAGATGTGCGCCGGCCTGACGCGCTTCGGGCGGCGCGCCGCGGCGCGCCTGCTGCGCCGCGATGACGGCCGCGATGTCCGATCGCCGCCGATCGTGCTTCTGCGTCCGGGCGATCGCGTCCGCCCAGGCAGCCGAGTCCGCCGGATCGCCGGAGTAGAACGGCGCAACCGAACGGAAGTCGTAGGCGTAGTCGGCCGCGAGCCGGCGGATCCACGGGAAGCGCCGGACGTCGACCGGTACGCGCGTCGACGGCTCATCAGCCACGGATGATCGGTCGATGGAGTTGGTCGGCACCAGCGAGACTACTGTGGCACGCTATTCGCTTTATTCGCAAGAGCAAAGCCGGTAAAATCCACTGCGATCGTTGCCTCCCGAATCCTTCGGTCCATTTCGCGTCGTTCATCAAATTGGCGCCGGCACGTTGGGTCCCGTCTTTCGCGCGTTCGATCCGGAAAACGATCGCGCGGTCGCTGTCAAGCTTTTTACGGTCGATCTCGCCCCTGAGCTCGCGCACCAGTTCGTCGCCGATCTGGATCGGCTGGTCGCCGCCGAGCTGACGCATCCGTCGATCGCGCGGCCGATCGCGAGCGGGATCCTCGGCAATTCGCCGTATCTCGTCGAAGAATTTGTCGAAGGCGAGTCGCTCGACATCGCGCTGCGCGTCCACGGGCCGGCACCGGTGCCCGACGCGCTCCGGATCGCCACGCAGATCGCGGGCGCGCTGGACTTCGCGGCCGTCTCGCACGTGCACCACGGCGCGCTGCACCCGCGCGACGTGCTGCTGACCGGCCAGGAAGCGCGCCTCACCGGCATCGGCGTCGCGCGCGCACTCGAGCAGGTCGGCATGACGGCACCGACGCGGCGCCCGTACGCCGCGCCGGAGCGGATTTCCGGCGGCGTCTGGCACCGCTTCGCAGACATCTTCAGCCTCGCGGCTCTCATGTACGAGCTGCTGTGGGGCCGCCGGCTGAACGGCGTCGGAGTGCAGGCGGTCGCGACGCTCGAGCCAATCACCGGCGGCGATCTGACCGCGCTCAGTCTCGCGTTTTCGCGCGCGCTCGCCGAGGACCCGGGCGGGCGTTACTCGCGCGCGCTCAAGTTCGTCGAAGCGCTGAAGAACGCGTTCCCGGGCGATTCGGACACCGACGGCATCCGGTCGTCGCATGCGTTTCCGCCCGCGGACGACGTCGACCAGCCGGCGCCGATTCCCGACGAGCCCGTTATCTACGTCGAGCCTCCTCCGCCCACACCCCGGCAGCCGCTCGTAGACACGGTGGTCCTGACGCCGCTGGAGCGCGCGGTGCGCATCGAAGCGTCGGTTCCGGTTCAACCGCCGCCGCCGATGCCGGTTGAAGCGCCGCAGGCGGATCTGGTGCTGCAGCCGGAGGCAGCCGAGCTCGACCTCGCGGTTGAACCCACTGTCGTCGCGGCTCCGCAGGAATCAGCGCCTGCTCCGCCAAGTGCGGTCGCGACGTACGCGCCGCAACCCGAGTCGGAACAGCCCCGAGCGTCAACGCTGCCATTCGATGTCGGGCCGAGGCGCCGCGATCGCGCTCGCTATGTGCCGCCGCCCGACGAGGTCCAGGTCGATGAGGCGTCGGACGACGACCCGACGCCGGCTGCGACTGATGTGCTGCCGCCATCGATGCTCGAACGCTCGCGGTCGGGGCTCTGGCCGCTGGGGCTCGCGCTCGTCATTGGCATCGGCATGGGCGTCGGGATTGGATTCGGGAGCGGCTACTGGACGGCTTTCCGGGATCGCGGCGGGGCCGTTGCTCCGGCCGCCGGGGGCGATGCCGCGCAGGCCGTTGCTGCGTCGCCTGCGCCGCAGGCCAGGGAATACACCGACAGCGCCGTCCCCGAGTCTCCGAAGCCCGCTGCCACCGCGGCGACGTCAGCGCCGGTGCCAGCCGCGGCGACGCCACCGGCGACGTTTGCGGCCAAACCTCGGGCTCCCGAAACCGAATCGCGCGCGCCGGGCCGCATCCTCGTGCGATCGACCCCGTCCGGCGCCCGCGTCGCCGTCGACGGACGCGACCTCGGCGCGACGCCGCTCGCCGTCCGCGATCTGGCCGTCGGCACGCACACGGTGCGGGTCACCCGCGACGGCTACGTGCCACAGGAGCGCGCCGTCCGCGTCACCCGTTCGCGCCCCTCGCCGTCGATGGTCGTGACGCTGGAGCGTTCGCGCGAGACGGCGGCGGCGAACTTCAACGGCGGCCTCACGGTCGATTCGCGGCCGTCGGGCGCGAAGGTCTATATCGACGGACGCCTCGCCGGCACGACGCCGCTCCAGTCGTCGATCGCGGCGGGCGAGCACGCGATTCGCCTGGAGCGCGACGGTTATCGGCGCTGGACGTCAGCCGTCCGCATCGTGTCGAACGAACAGAACCGGGTCACGGCATCACTTGAACGATGAATGACGCCATTCTCGCCTTAGAAGACGGCACGACCTATCACGGTCAATCGTCCGGCGCCGAGGGGACCGCGCTCGGTGAGGTCGTGTTCAACACCAGCATGACCGGATACCAGGAAATCCTGACCGACCCGTCTTACGCCGGACAGATCGTCACGATGACCTGCGCCGAAATCGGCAACTACGGCGTCGCGCCGGACGACGTCGAGTCCCGTGCCCCCCAGGTCGCCGGCTTCGTCGTCCGCGACGAGTCGCCCATCGCGAGCAGCTGGCGCGCGAACGCGACGCTGCGGGAGTACCTCGTCGCGAACCGCATCGTTGCCATCTCCGACATCGACACGCGCGCCCTGACGCGGAAGCTCCGCTCGGGCGGCGTCATGCGCGGCGTTATTGCGGCCGGGGGCACCGGCAGCGCGCTCGACCCCGAAGCTCTGGTGAAGAAGGCGAAGAGCATCCCGCGGATGGAAGGCTCCGACCTCGTCAAGGACGTGACGACGAAGGAAGCGTTCGACTGGCCGGAGGAGAATCCCGACGAGTTCGGGATCGCCGTCGAGCGCCTGCCGAAAAAACGGAAACGGATCGCCGCGTACGACTTCGGGATGAAGTGGAACATCCTGCGGCGGCTGAGCGCGCACGGCTGCGACGTCCGCGTCTATCCGGCGACCTCCCCCGCGTCGGAGCTGCTGAAGACGAATCCCGACGGCGTGTTCCTCAGCAACGGACCGGGTGATCCCGCCGTGCTGTCGTACGCGATCGACAGTGCGAAGGAGCTGGTGAAGTCCGACGTGCCGGTCTTCGGCATCTGTCTCGGCCACCAGATTCTCGGCCTCGCGATGGGCGGGTCCACGTTCAAGCTGAAGTTCGGCCACCGCGGCGCAAACCATCCGGTCAAGAAGCTCGAGACCGGGAAGGTCGAGATCACGTCGCAGAATCACGGCTTCGCTGTCGACCCGAAGTCGCTGCCGAAAGGTGTCGAGGTAACGCACCTCAATCTCTACGACGGCACGGTCGAAGGACTGCGGCACACGAAGCATCCGGTCTTCTGCGTGCAATACCACCCCGAGGCATCGCCTGGTCCGCATGATGCGGACTACCTGTTCGATGACTTCCTCAATTTGATCGAGAAACGCTAGGACATCGTGCCCCGCCGTACCGACCTGAAACGCGTACTCATCATCGGCTCCGGTCCGATTGTCATCGGCCAGGCGTGCGAGTTCGACTACTCGGGCAGCCAGGCGTGCAAGGCGCTGCGGGCCGAGGGGCTCGAAGTCATCCTCGTCAACAGCAACCCGGCGACGATCATGACGGATCCCGAGCTCGCCGACCGCACCTACGTCGAGCCGCTGACGTCAGAAGTGCTCGCCGCCATCATCGAGCGCGAGAAGCCGGACGCGATCCTGCCGACCGTCGGCGGCCAGACGGGCCTGAACCTCGCGGTCGACCTGCACCACGACGGCGTGCTCGAGAAGTACGGCGTCCGGCTGATTGGCGCGTCGATCGAAGCGATCAAGGTCGCCGAAGACCGGCTCCTGTTCAAGAACGCGATGCGCGAGATCGGTCTCGACGTCCCGCAAAGCGGCTTGGCCCACAATATCGCCGAAGCCGTCGACCTCGCGCGGACGCTGGGCTTCCCGATCGTCATCCGGCCGTCATTCACGCTCGGCGGCGTCGGCGGCGGCATCGCCTACAACATCGAGGAATTCCGCGAGCTGGCCGAGCGCGGGCTCGAGCTCAGCCCGGTGCACCAGATCCTCGTCGAGGAATCGGTCATCGGCTGGAAGGAATTCGAGCTCGAGGTGATGCGCGACGTCGCCGACAACTTCGTCGTCATCTGTTCGATCGAAAACATCGACCCGATGGGCGTGCACACGGGCGATTCGATCACCGTCGCGCCGATCCTGACGCTCACCGACAAGGAATATCAGCGGATGCGCGACGCGGCGCGGCGCATCATCCGGCGCGTCGGCGTCGAGACCGGCGGGTCGAACATCCAGTTCGCCGTCAACCCGGCGAACGGGCGGATGGTCGTCATCGAGATGAACCCGCGTGTGTCGCGGTCGTCCGCGCTCGCGTCGAAGGCGACCGGATTCCCAATCGCGAAGATCGCCGCCAAGCTCGCGCTCGGCTATCACCTCGACGAAATCCCGAACGACATCACGCGCCTCACCCCGGCGTCCTTCGAGCCGACCATCGACTACGTCGTCGTCAAGATTCCGCGCTGGAACTTCGAGAAGTTCCCGCAGGCCGACCGGACGCTGACGACGCAGATGAAGTCGGTGGGCGAGGTGATGGCGATCGGCCGGACGTTCAAGGAAGCGTTCATGAAGGGCGTCCGCTCGCTCGAGCTCGGACGCAGCGGGCTCCTGTTCAGCGGCGTCGAGACCGACGGCGCGGCCGCGGCGACCAGCGGCGCCGCGAGCCTGAACGCCGAGGACGACACCTCGCTCCGCAAGCGCCTTGGGATTCCGAACGACCGCCGGATGTGGGATCTGTTCCGCGCGATTGCGCGCGGGTGGAGCGTCGAGGATCTGCACGAGATTACGAAGATCGATCCGTGGTTCCTGCGCCAGTTCGAGCAGATCGCGGCAATGCGTCGAGAGGCGGCCGGCGCCGGCCTCGACGGCATCGCCCCCGATCGGATGCTCCGCCTCAAGCGCGCGGGATTCGGCGACCAGGAGATCGCGCTTGCGACCGGAGTGAAGGAAGGGGCAGTCCGCGAGCGGCGCAAGTCCCAGCAGCTCGCGCCGGTCTACAAGCGCGTCGATACGTGCGCGGCGGAATTCGAGTCGTTCACGCCTTATCTGTACAGCTCGTACGAACCAAGCCACCGGGGGGCAGGGGCGTCCGGGCTGGAAGATGAAGCCAATCCGACGACGAAGAACAAGGTCGTCATCCTCGGCAGCGGACCCAACCGCATCGGCCAGGGCATCGAGTTCGACTATTGCTGTTGTCACGCCTGTTTCGCGCTCAAGGAAGAAGGGCTCGAGACGATCATGATCAACTGCAACCCCGAGACGGTGTCGACCGATTACGACACCGCCGATCGCCTGTACTTCCAGCCGCTGACGTTCGAGGACGTCATGGCCGTCATCGAGACGGAGCGGTCCGCGGGCGGGGACGTCTCGTGCGTCGTGCAGTTCGGTGGGCAGACCCCGCTGAAGCTGTCGCTCGCGCTTCAGCGCGCCGGAGTGAAG
>DASQHH010000734.1:0-7676 GCA_035632195.1 Vicinamibacterales bacterium | reverse complement strand
ACGCGGACGGCCAGCACGGACGGCCCGTCACACACAACGGGATCGACGAAGTGGATCCGGAGCTGTCGCCGGACAACCGTACCGTCCTGTTCCTGGCCGACGCGAACGCGCGGCAGGAGCCTTACTACACCACGAACGTGTTCGTCGTGCCCGCTGCCGGCGGAACGCCACAGCTGATCGTTCCGGATTTTCCATACAGCATCGATCAGGCGACGTGGATGCCCGATGGGAAGAACGTGCTGGCGGCCGTGAACATGGGCGTACACAGCGAGGTGTTCCTCCTCGACGTGGACGCGCACCGGGCGCGGCAGTTGACCGACGGCCGGCACTTCATCACGCCGGGATCGTTGAGCATCGTGCCGGCGGCTGAAACGATCGTGATGCAACTCGACGAGCCCACGCGGTTCGGCGACGTCTGGACGCTGCCGCTGCGCGGCGCGTCGCCCGCACGGCCGCCGACCCGGGTCACGGACCTGTTCGATCGAATGGAGCGCGAGGTCGCGCTGCCGCGCCAGGAAAAAGTCGAGTGGAAGAGCACCGACGGGACGACGATCGAGGGCGTGCTCTTCTATCCGATCGACTACGTGCCCGGGCGGCGGTATCCGCTCATCGTCCAGATGCACGGCGGACCGGGCGACTCGGACAAGTTCGGCGCGGGAGTCGGCCTGCTCGATCGCTACTTTCCGGTCTCGACGGCGAAAGGCTACGCGGTCCTGCGTCCGAACTATCGCGGCAGCAGCGGGTACGGGAACGCCTTCTACCGTGCCATCATCGGCGACTACTTCACGCGCCAGGCCGAAGACATCCTGTCCGGCATCGATCACCTCGTGCAGGCGGGCGTCGTCGATCCCGATCGTCTGATCGCGACCGGTTGGAGCGCCGGCGGTCACCTGACGAACAAGCTGATCACGATGACCAGCCGCTTCAAGGCCGCCTCTTCCGGTGCCGGCGTCGCGAACTGGATCTCGCTGTACGCGCAGACCGACACGCGCGTCGACCGGACGGTGTGGTTCGGCGGCACACCGTGGCAGAAGGACGCGCCGATCGCCGCGTACTGGAACAACTCGCCGCTCAAGGATGTCGCGAACGTCCGGACACCGACGCTATTCTTCGTCGGGGTGAGCGACCCGCGCGTCCCGAAGGAGCAGTCGATCGAAATGTACCGTGCGCTCAAGTCGAACGGCGTTCCGACAGCGCTCTACATCGCGCCGCACGAACCACATCAGTGGGGAGGTCTGCACCACCTGCTGGACAAGGCGAATCACGAGCTGGAGTGGTTCGATAAATACGCCCTCGGCCGTGCTTACCTTCCGGAGAAGGCGCCCGACAAGAAATAACCTCTCGGGGAACGTGATAAGCTCGAAAGCTGTTTTTCGCCCCGACCGATGCCGCAGATCTTCCACCGCTCCACGAACACCATTTCCAGGGTCAGTATCTTCGGCGCAGTCTTCTTCGTCGCGGCGCTCGGCGGGTTGCTCGACGAAGTCACCCGTTCACCCTGGGTGACGCAGGCGCACGTCGCGCGCGAACAGCCGATCCAGTTCAGCCATGAGCGGCACGTCGCCGGCAACGGGATCGACTGCCGCTACTGCCACACCTCGGTCGAAGACTCGGCGTTCGCCGGCATTCCCCCGACGAAGACCTGCATGAACTGCCATTCGGAGATCTTCGCGAACAGTCCGTTCCTCGAACCGGTGCGGGAGAGCTTCCGCACGGGCAAGTCGATCGAATGGACGCGCGTGCACGATCTGCCGGACTTCGTCTACTTCGACCACAGCATCCACATCCACAAAGGCGTCGGCTGCACGACGTGCCACGGACAGGTCGACCGGATGCCGCTGATGATGATGGAGAAGTCGCTGCAGATGGAGTGGTGCATCGACTGTCATCGCCACCCGGAGCAGTACGTGCGCGATCGCGCCGACGTGTTCCGCGTCGACTACGTGCCGCCGTCCAACCAGGTCGAGCTCGGCGAACGGCTCGTACGCGATTATCAGATCCGGAAACTGACCAACTGCTCGACGTGTCACCGATGAAAGGCGACTACTGGCGGACGCTCGACGAACAGCTCGGCGATCCGCGATTCGCGGAGCACCTGCACAACGAGTTTCCGTCGCTGCTCCCGGAGCACGACGCGCTCGCCGATCCGGTCGCGCGCCGGACATTCCTGAAACTGTCGGGCGCGGCGCTCGCCCTCGCGGGCGTGACGGCGTGCACGCGGCAGCCGGTCGAGCGCATCGTGCCGTACGTCCGTCAGCCCGAAGAGCTCATTCCCGGCAAGCCGCTCTTCTTTGCGACCGCGATGACCATCGGCGGCGTCGCCACCGGACTGCTGGTCGAGAGCCATGAGGGGCGTCCGACGAAGGTCGAAGGCAACCCTGAGCATCCGGGAAGCCTCGGCGCGTCCGACGTGTTCGCGCAGGCGGCGATCCTCGGCCTGTACGATCCGGACCGCGTCCAGACACTGACGAACCTCGGCGAGATTCGTCCCTGGTCGGCCTATCTCGGCGCGATCCGCGCGGCGCTCGTCGCCCAGAAGCCGCTCAACGGCGCCGGCATCCGCATCCTCACCGAATCGGTCGCTTCGCCGACGCTCGCCGCGCAGATCCGCGATCTGCTCAAGACGTACCCCGACGCGAAGTGGCATCAGTGGGATCCCGCGAGCCGCGAGAACGCCCGCGCCGGCGGCAGGCTCGCATTCGGCGAATACGTCGAGGCGCAATACCGGATCGATCAGGCCGACGTGATCCTCGCGCTCGACGCCGACTTCCTCGGCTGCGGCCCGGGCGGGCTACGTTACGCGCGCGATTTCGCGTCGAGGCGTCGGCTCGAACACGCGGCGCAGATGAACCGCCTCTACGCCGTCGAGACGATGCCCTCGTCGACGGGATCGCGGGCCGATCATCGCCTGCCGGCAAAGCCGAGCGAGATTCCGGCGATTGCCCGCAGGATTGCGGCGGCGCTCGGCATCCGAACGGAAGGTGTGTCCGGCCCCGGCGGAGCGGACAAATGGACGGCGGCCGTCGCGAAGGATCTGCAGTCGCACCGCGGGCGTTCGCTCGTCATCGCCGGCGACTCGCAGCCCGCGGAGATTCACGCGCTCGCGCACGCGATGAACGAGGCGCTCGGAAACGCCGGCCGGACCGTGCTGTACACCGAACCGGTCGAAGCGGAGCCGGTCAACCAACTCGACTCGCTGCGCGCGCTGACGACGGACATGGCCGCCGGCAAAGTCGACGTCCTCGTCATCGTGGGGGGCAACCCGATATACACGGCTCCGGCGGACGTGCCGTTCGCGGACGCAATGGCCAGAGTGCAGTTCCGCGCGCACCTGAGCCTCTACGCCGACGAGACGTCGGCGCAATGCCACTGGCTGATTCCAGAGGCGCACTTCCTCGAGTCGTGGAGCGACGCGCGCGCGTTCGACGGCACGGCGTCAATCGTCCAGCCGTTGATTGCGCCGCTGTACGGCGGCCGATCCGCCCACGAAGTGATCGCGGCCATGAGCGACCGGCCCGAACGCGCGGCGTACGACATCGTCCGCGAATTCTGGAAGGTCGATCCGAAAGACGATTCGAACTGGCGGCGCTGGCTGCACGACGGGTTTGTTCCGGGTACCGCGTTCGCGCCGAAGAACCTCCGGGCTGCGACGCCGGCGTCCGGTGCGCAGCCCGCGCCATCGGTCGGCGGCCAGGCATCCGCCTTCGAGATTTCGTTCAAGAACGATCCGTCAGTGCTGGACGGCAGGTTCGCGAACAACGGCTGGCTGCAGGAGCTGCCGAAGCCGATTACGAGGCTCACCTGGGACAACGCGGTCATCGTCAGTCCGGCGACGGCAGCCAGGCTCAAGGCGGCCGCCGTCCCCGCGGGCACCGGCGGTGAGCACGGCACTATCGTCTCGGACGTCGTCGAGATCACGTTCAAGGGGCGCAAGGTGCGGGGAGCGATACTCGCCGTTGCCGGCCACCCGGACGACTGCGCGACGGTCCACGCCGGATACGGCCGCACGCGAGGCGGGCGGCTCCTCGCTGGCGCGGGGTTCAACGCCAACGCCCTCCGGACCGCCGACGCCTTTTCCTCCGGGTCCGGTGTTCAGATCGCGGGGACCGGCGAAACGTTTTCGCTGGCGATTACCCAGTATCACCATCTGATGGAAGGACGCGGGATCATCCACGCCGCGACGCGCGACGCGTACGTCCGGGATCCGAAATCGGTGCACGACGTGCCGGGTGCGGGCGAGACGCCGGCTCGGACGATCACGCTGTATCCCGACTGGAAGTACGAAGGGTACCGCTGGGGGATGGCGATCGACATCAACGCCTGCATCGGCTGCAACGCGTGCGTGGTCGGGTGCCAGGCCGAGAACAACATCCCGGTCGTCGGCAAGGACCAGGTGATGCGCGGCCGCGAAATGCACTGGATTCGCCTGGACACGTATTACCGGGGTCCGGCGGAGAACCCTGAGACGTACTTCCAACCGGTGCCGTGCATGCAGTGCGAGAACGCGCCCTGCGAAGTCGTCTGTCCGGTCGGCGCCACTGTGCACACCGACGAAGGCCTGAACGACATGGTCTACAACCGCTGCGTCGGGACGCGGTACTGCTCGAACAACTGTCCGTACAAAGTCCGCCGCTTCAACTTCCTGCTCTACCAGGACTGGGACACGCCGAGCCTCAAGCTGGGACGCAACCCGAACGTCACCGTGCGCAGCCGCGGCGTCATGGAGAAGTGCACCTACTGCGTGCAGCGGATCAACGCCGCGAAGATCGATTCCGAGAAGCACGACCGCAAGGTCAAGGACGGCGAGATTGTCACCGCCTGCCAGCAGGCGTGCCCTGCCGACGCCATCGTGTTCGGCGATCTGAACGATCCGGCCAGCCGCGTCGCGAAACTCCAGGCCGAGGAACGGAACTACGGGCTGCTTGCCGAACTGAACACGCGCCCGCGGACGACGTATCTGGCGGCCGTGCGGAACGTGAATCCGGAGATTGGTGAGTAGGTGAGCGACCCTCTTCCCTGGCAGGACGATCCGGCCGAGCCGAAGACGCTGACGATTCCCGTCATCGCGCCGGGGCACACGTTCGGCTCGGTCACGGACAAGATCAGTTCGATCGTCCTCACGCGGCGAACGCCGCCCGGCTGGTGGTTCGGCTTCCTCGTCGCATTCCTCCTCACCAACGTGCTGATGGTCGCGCTGACGTACCTGCTGTTCAAAGGCGTCGGCATCTGGGGCATCGACATCCCGGTCGGCTGGGGATTCGCCATCGTCAATTTCGTCTGGTGGATCGGCATCGGCCACGCCGGCACGCTCATCTCCGCCATTCTCCTGCTCCTCAAGCAGTCGTGGCGGACCTCGATCAACCGTTTTGCCGAGGCGATGACGCTTTTCGCGGTCGCGTGCGCGGGCATCTTCCCGCTCATCCACACCGGCCGGCCGTGGCTCGCAATCTACTGGCTGTTCCCGTACCCGAACACGATGGGCGTGTGGCCGCAGTTCCGCAGCCCGCTCATCTGGGACGTCTTCGCCGTCTCGACGTACGCGACGACGTCGCTGCTCTTCTGGTTTGTTGGACTCATCCCCGATCTCGCGACGCTGCGCGACCGGTCGCAATCGAAAGCCGGGCAGATCATCTACGGCATGCTCGCGATGGGATGGCGCGGTTCCGCCCTCCACTGGCACCGCTACGAAACCGCGTACCTGTTGCTCGCCGGTCTCGCGACGCCGCTCGTCGTCTCGGTCCACACGGTCGTCAGCTTCGACTTCGCCATCGCGATTCTGCCCGGCTGGCACACGACGATCTTTCCCCCGTACTTCGTGGCGGGCGCGATCTACTCGGGGTTTGCGATGGTGCTGACGCTGGCGATTCCGATTCGCGCGGTGTACGGCCTCGAGGACTTCATCACGCTGCGCCACCTGCAGAACATGGCGAAGGTGATGCTGGTTACCGGCCTCATCGTGGCATACGGCTACGGCATCGAAGCATTCACGGCGTGGTACAGCGCCGACAAGTTCGAGAGCTTTGTCCCATACAACCGCATGACCGGCCCGTACATGAACTGGTACTGGTCGCTGATCGCGTGCAACGTCGTGCTGCCGCAGCTGCTGTGGTTCCGCAAGGTGCGGCGCACGCCGGCGGCTCTGTGGGTCATCGCGCTGGTCATCAACACCGGCATGTGGCTCGAACGATTCGTGATCGTGATCACGAGCCTGCATCGCGACTTCCTGCCGTCCGCGTGGGGCATGTATTCGCCGACGTTCTGGGACTGGGCGACCTTCATTGGCACGATCGGACTGTTCATGGCAATGCTGTTCCTCTTCCTGCGGTTCCTGCCGATGATCTCGATTACCGAGATGCGCGCGATGCTGCCGGAAGCGAAGATTGATGAAGCGTGAGATGGCTCACGACTAATGGCTAAGGCTGCACTGCACGGCGTGATGGCGGAGTTCGACGATCCGCAGGCGCTGCTCGCCGCCACCGAGCGCGCGCACGAGGCGGGCTATCGACGGATGGACGCCTATTCGCCGTATCCAATCGAGGAACTGCACCACGCGCTCGGCGCGCCCGCGACGAAACTGCCGCTGATCGTGCTGCTCGGTGGACTGCTCGGCGGCGGCGGCGGCCTGCTGCTGCAGTACTGGGTGTCCGCCATCGCGTATCCCGTCAACGTCGGGGGCCGCCCGTACTTCAGCTGGCCGGCGTTCATCCCGGTCACCTTCGAGTGCACGATTCTCGGCGCCGTGTTCGCGGCTGTCTTCGGCATGCTGGCGCTGAACCGGCTGCCGATGCCGTATCACCCGGTGTTCAACGTGGCGCGCTTCGCGCTCGCCAGCCGCAATCGATTCTTTCTCTGCATCGAGGCGAAGGACCCGAAGTTCGACGTCGAGGCGACGCGACGGTTTCTCGAGACGCTGAATCCGCGGGAAGTCACGATGGTGGCGGACTGATGCGGAAGAACTTGGCGCGGGCGCTCGCGCTCACGATGCTGGCGGTCGCCGGATGCCGGCAGGACATGCACGACCAGCCCAAGTACGTGCCGCTGCGCGAGTCGGCCTTCTTCGGCGACGCACGATCGGCGCGGCCCATCGTGCCGGGGACGGTCGCGCGCGGCCACCTGCAGGACGATGCGCTGCTCTATACCGGCAAGGCGAACGGCGCCGACGCCGACGTGTTTCCGTTTGCAGTCACCGCCGCAACGCTCGCGCGCGGTCAGGAACGCTTCGACATCTACTGCTCGCCGTGCCACGGACGCACCGGCGAGGGCGACGGCATGGTCGTCCGCCGCGGCTATCGGAGGCCGCCGAGTTATCACCAGGACCGACTGCGGACGGCCCCGGTCGGCCATTTCTTCGACGTGATCACGAACGGGTTTGGCGCAATGCCCGACTACGCCCAGATCTCCGCCGAGGACCGCTGGGCGATTGTGGCGTACGTTCGCGCGCTGCAACTGAGCGAGCACGCGACGGTCGCGGATGTTCCGGCGGCGGAGAGAGGCGTGCTGCGATGACGCGGCCTGCCGGAATCCTCGAAACGGCGGACCAGGCGATTCCCGAGCTCGCCGGACTGCAGCAGCGGTTCCTCGTCGCCGGCGCCGCCGGCGCCGTCCTGTCCGCGATTGGCGCGTTCATCAATCCGACACAGTTCATGCAGTCGTACCTGATGGCGTACATGCTCTGC
>DASQHH010000733.1:0-3979 GCA_035632195.1 Vicinamibacterales bacterium | reverse complement strand
CACGATCTCCGAAGGCACCGCGATGGCCGCCGCCGCGTCGCCGGACCACCGGTGGATCGCCGCGGATCTGCTGGGCGGCATCTGGGTCCTTCCCTTCCGCGGAGGCGAAGCGCGGCGCCTGACTCCCGAGACCATGGAGGCGCGTCTGCCGACCTGGTCGCCCGACAGTCAGCGCATCGCCTTCCAGGGATTCGGCGACGACGGGATCTGGCACATTTATAGTGTCCGGCTGACCGGCGAGCGCGAACCGGTGGCGCTGACGAGAGGCCTCTTCGACGACCGCGAGCCGGTCTGGTCGCACGACGGCCAGCGCATCGCGTTCTCGACCGATCGCTACGGCGGCATCTCGACCGTCTGGACGCTCATCGTCTCGACCGGCGTCGTACAGCAGGTCGCGACGCGCGACGGCTGGTCGCCGACGTGGTCGCCTGACGACCGCGCGCTCGCATTCGTCTGCCGGACGCCGATCGATCCGGCGCGGCCGCTCGCGAACCGGCCGATCTTTCTCTGCACGATCGACGCGAGCGGCGAGGTGCGGCAGCTTGCGGCGCCCTCCGTGGATGCACCGGCCTGGAGTCCGGACGGGACGCGCCTCGCTTTCGTTCGGAATCTGAACCTCCAGGTCGGCGTGATGACGGGAACGTCGCCGGCGCAGACGATGGCCCCGCTGCGCCTCCAGCCGATTGGGCGCATGAACGAAGAGAACGTCTTCCCGCTGCGTCCCGACTGGCTCGATAACGGCGAGATTCTCTACACGGCCGACGGACACATCAGACGCCGCTCGCTGGCCGGTGGCCGATCGGTCACGATTCCGTTCACCGCAAAGATCTCTCTGCAGCGTGCGACGTACCCGATCGTGCATCGCCCGCTCGAACCGGTCGGGCCGCAGCTGGCGGCCGGCATCGCCACACCCACGGTCTCGCCCAACGGAAACCTGGTCGCGTTCGTCGCGCTCGGCGATGTCTGGCTCGCGTCGACGGACACGGGGGCTGCAAGGCGCCTGACGGACGACGCGGCGGCGGAGGCCGATCCTGCATGGTCACCCGACGGGACCCGGCTCGCCTACGCGAGCGACCGCAGCGGGCGGATGCAGATCTGGGTCTACGACTTCCAGAGCCTTCCGCACCCCACGCAGGTCACAAACGATCGCAACAGCCTGACCGGACCGGCGTGGTCGGGGGACGGCAACCACCTGGCGTTCATCGAGGACGGCCATACCGTCCGTGAGGTCACCGTCGTGCCCGACGCGCACCGCGGCACGCTCGGCAACGCCATCGTCCACGGTGCGCTGGGACGGCCCACATGGGCGGCCGACAGCCACACGATTGCCGTCGGCAGCCTCTTTTCGTATTCCGATCGGTTCGCCGACGGACTGAATCAGCTGATGCTCGTGCGGCTCGATCCGCCCGGCATTTTCTCGACGGCGCTCTCGCCCGGACACTCGACCGGCAACCGCGAGGACAACGGACCCGTGTGGTCCCCCGACGGATGGCGGATGGCGTACGTCACCGAAGGCCGCCTCTGGACGGTCAACGTCGACATGCAGGGCGGCGCGACCGGTCCGGCCGCGGCCATCGCGCCGAACGATCCTTCGGGCACCGAGGAGCCCGAGTCCCCGAGCTGGGAAGGCGACACACGCCACATCGTCTATCAGACGCCCGCCGGCCTGCGGCGCGTGATAGCCGAGGGCGGCGTCCCCGATCCGATTCCGCTGGCGATCCCGTGGTCCGTCGCTCCGACGCCGGACCGCGTCGTCGTCCACGCCGGCCATCTGATCGACGGCATCGCGGACGGCCATCGCGACGAGGTGGACATCGTCATCGAGCGCGGCGTCATCGCCAACATCAGCGGGCACAGCGACCAGCTTCATGCGGGCCGCGTCGTGATCGCGGCCAACGAAACGGTGATGCCGGGCCTCATCGACATGAATGTATCGTTCAACCGCGGTTACGGCGCGAATTTCGGAAGAGCGCTCCTCGCGTACGGCGTGACGACGGTGCGCGTGCCCGGTGTTAATGCGTACGCGGCGATTGCGGAGGACGAGGCGTTCTCGTCCGGGCGCCGCCCGGGGCCACGGATCATCGCGTCCGGCGAGCGCTTCGACGGCCTGCGCGTGTTCGACACGGGCGGCGTCTCGATCGCGTCGGAGGCGCAGCTGGCGCAGGAATACGAGCGCGCGGCGGCGCTCGGCTCGGACTTCATCGCGGCCGGGCCGCGGCTGCCCGACAGGTACCTGCAGAAGCTCGTCCCGGTGGCGCACGAATCGGGGACGCCGGTCGCCTCAACGACGCTCTACCCGGCGGTCGCCTTCGGCGTCGACTTCGTCGAGCGAATCACCGGACGCAACCGCGCCGGATTCGCCGCGCCAGCGCCGATGCCGCCTGCATACGCAGACGTGACCGATCTCGTCGTGAAGTCGGGAGTGAGCATCGGCTCGAGCCTCGCCATCGAAGATGGCTTCGACGCCCGCCTTGCCGGCGACCGGACGCTGTTGTTCGATCCGCGGTTCGCCCTCTACCCGCTTCAGGTCGTGAGCCAGATGACCGATCTCGCAACCCGCGGACCCAATACCCGCTTCGACACCGCGTCGCGGCCGCGCGAGGCGCTCGTCAAGGCGATCGCCGACGCGGGTGGACGCGTCGTCGCGGCGTCAGGTTCGCCGGCGATTCCGTACGGGCTGGGGCTGCACTCGGAGCTCGAGAACCTGGTCCACGCCGGGTTCACGCCGTACCAGGCGCTGCAGATGGCCACGATCAATGCCGCGCGCGCGCTTGGCCTCGACACCGAGCTGGGCACGATCGAAGTCGGAAAGCTGGCGGATCTTGCGTTCGTCGACGGCGATCCGATGACCGACATCCGCAACGCGCGGAAAGTGACGCGTGTCATGCGGGGCGGACGTCTCTACACGGTCGAGGAATTGGTCCTCAGGTAGTGCGGCCCTTTTGGCCTGCCGGCAATGCAGCCCTTAAGGGCTGCCCTACAACAACCGCCGCGACAGCACGCTCCAGACGGCGTAGGCCAGCCGGATGCGATCGTGCCGCGCGATGTCGCGGGTCCAGAAGTCGCCCCCGACCAGCTCGCAGTGATCCGGCAGCGTGCCCGGCTTGAGCGGTTCCTTGTGCTCGGCCGCGTATCGCGTCAGCACGGCGTCCACGGGCCACTTCATGTTGGCGATGACGACGTCGACCTTGCGGTGCGTGGCCTCTTCGATGCGGGCTACGGCGTCGGCAGCCGTGAACCCGACCATCCCTCTGCCTTCGGTGAGGAGGTTCGAAATCAGGATGATCGGGCCTTTCATCTGCGCCAGCGCGTCGGAGACGCCGCGCACGAGAAAGATCGGCATCAGGCTCGTGTAGAAGCTGCCCGGCCCGATGATGACGGCGTCGAAGCCGGCGATGGCTTTCGAGACGGACGGATGGATCGAGACCGGCGGCTCGAGCCAGATCTTCCGGACGAACCGGCCCGACGTCTGGCCGGCGTCGACTTCAACTTCTCCGCGGGTCATCGAGCCGTCGCCGTACTCGGCGCACACCGACGCCTGCTGGACGCTGACCGGCCAGACGAGACCTCGGCATCCGAGGAGCGCGCGCAGCGCGTCGATGGCGTCCAGAAAGTCGCCGCTGTACCGCTGCATCATCGACAGCAGCAGGTTGCCGCCGGTATGGCCGCCGAGCCGCGCGTGCTCGACGTGCGGCAGCCGCGCGAGCAGGACGCGTCGCGCTTCGCGGGTATTCCGCGCCAGCGCCAGCGCGCACTTCAGGATGTCGCCGGGCGGCAGCACGCCGAGCTCGTCGCGCAACTGGCCGGAGCTGCCGCCGCTGTCGAACATCGTCACGACGGCATTCGCGTGGAGCCACGGATTGTTCTTCAGTCCGCCGAGCAGACTGGGGAGCCCCGTGCCGCCGCCGAAACAGCCGACGTTGAGCAGGCGCAGACGCACGAGGCGTCATTGTACTTACAATGACGCATGACTATTTCC
>DASQHH010000732.1:0-6642 GCA_035632195.1 Vicinamibacterales bacterium | reverse complement strand
ACGCCGGTACGCACGCGCCGCAGTCGATGCACTCTTCCGGATGGATATAGAGCATCGTCGCCTGCGCGAATTCCGGTTCGTCCTTGCGCGGATGGATGCAGTCGACCGGACAGACGTCCACACACGCGGTGTCTTTCGTTTCAATGCAGGGGTCAGTGATGATGAACGGCATGCTCGCGAGTCTCCTTTAGGCCTGAGCCGACGGATTATACCTAGAAAGAGGGAAAAACATCATCGGGTTCGGGGCCGCGACGTAGCCCATCGCTTCGTACATCCGATGCCCGTCCCTGCTGGCGTTCAGCGCGACGAACGCGATCCCCTCCTCGCGGCAGTGCGCGTGGATCGCGTCCATGACCATCTTCCCGAGTCCGCGACGCCGATGGTCCCGATCGGTGTAGACGTTGTAGACGAACGCCATGCGATCCGCCATCGATCGCGGCCCGGGCGGCCACGGCAGCAGCGTCATGCCGCCGCCGGCGACGATGGCGCCCCCGGCGCCGTCGGTTTCGACGAGCCACGCGCGATACGTGCGCGACGGCATCAGCGCGTGCAGCCAGGCGCGGAACGCCGCGGCCAGCGCGTCGGCGTCGATATCGATGCCCATGTCGCGGAACATCGCGAGCCGGTGGCCGACCAGGACGTCGACGTCCGCGATAGTGGCGGGGCGGATGCGGTACACAACCCGCGAATTATACTCAGCGTATGGCAGACGCCGTCCACGCTCCGCACGCGCGCAAGGGTCCCGAGCCTCCCGACTTGAGCGAAAAGGGAGGGATGAAGAACGGCCAGCCGCAGCGCAGCGACGTGCGGCTGTTCATGCAGTTCCTCGCCTTCGGCGGCCCGCCCGGTCGAGAAGGTCAGGAGGTCCGGACCGAGGCCCTCGTCGACGCGATCGACGCGGCCGGCGTGGCCGGCGTCCTCTACGAGGACGTCAACGATCCGCGCGGCATCGGCCTGTTGACGCTGGACGAGGATCCGAACTTCTTCATCGACCGCGTGCGCCGGATGCTGAACGGGCCGGCGTTCCGGCCGCTGGCCCAGAAGCCGGAGTACACGATGTTCGGCCGCACGTACTCGCTCGGGTACGAGCCCGACCTCGTCGATGTGCTGCAGCATCGTCCGCGCCGCACGGTGCTCAATCCGGAGTGGAAATGGGGCGTGTGGTATCCGCTGCGCCGCAGCGGCCGCTTCGCGCAGCTGCCGGCGGAAGAACAGCGCGTCATCCTCGCAGAGCACGGAACGATCGGCATGTCGTTCGGCGCCGGCGACTACGCGCACGACATCCGCCTCGCGTGCCACGGCCTCGACAAGGACGACAACGACTTCATCGTCGGCCTGATCGGCAAGGAGCTGTTTCCGCTGTCGGCCGTGGTGCAGGCCATGCGGAAGACGCAGCAGACGGCGCTCTATCTCGAGCGGCTCGGCCCGTTCTTCGTCGGCCGCGCCGTGTGGCAATCGGAAAACACGAAACAGAATTCCTAAGAAGCACGAACAAGCGTTCTGCCTACACTTCGGCGTCGTGCGTGCCTCTGAACGTAATCACGGCGCCGGCGACGATCGACGCGATCATGATCACGCCGCCGATGATGTGCGCCGTCCAGCCGAGGCGGTGATCCCACGTCAGCAGGTTGATCGACTGCAGGATGTGCTCCCAGTCGTGTCCTTCGACTTCCGCCCCGGTGTGCCCGCCGAGCAGAATGAGCTGCAGATCGCGCGCGTCGTTGATGTAGATGGCGACGTCGAGCAGGTTCTCGCCCGCCCACCACGCCGTCACCGCCGCCCCGAACGGATTGAAGCTCGTTGTCAGAAAGGCGATGCAGAACGCGACCGGCACGAGGATCTGGAAGAGGCTGCCACCGAGCGTCATCATCAGGTCGCCGAACGGCGAGAAGACGACGTGGCCCGCCTCGTGGATGGGAAGGTTCACCAGGTGCAGCCAGGTGTCGCCGACCGTGTCCTGCCGCATCGGCCACCACAGGAACACGAACGTCCAGTAGGCGAGCAGCAGCAGCAGGGCGGCGCGTCCGAGCTGCGTCGGCGTCACGCGCGGGTGTTCGAAGGGACCTGATCCAGAAGGGCTTCGATATCAGCGGCGGGCCGCGCGCCCGAGGCCCGCGAGACCTCGCGCCCTTCCGCGAACACCGCGAGCGTTGGAATGGATCGGATGCCGAACCGCTCGCCGAGGTCCGTCAGCACGTCGGTGTTGACCTTGACGACGAGGACGCGGCCCGCGCGGCGGGCGGCCACTTTCTGCAGTTCCGGCGCGACCATGCGGCAGGGTCCGCACCAGGGCGCCCAGTAGTCCACGAGGAGCGGCACCGACGAGACCGCCAGGAGCCGATCGAAATCCGCGGTGCTCGCCATCTCGATCGGTTCGGACGGCATCGGCAGCGTCGCCTTGCATCGGCCGCAGCGCACCTGCTCGCCGAGGCGTTCGTAGACGAAGCGATTCTTCTGGCCGCATGCGGGACAGGCGGTCACGAGGCCGCGATCGTCAAAGCCGACGTTCGCCATCACGATCATTGTACGATAGGCGTCCGGTTGCGGGATTCGCGCATCCCACTTCCGAACGGCGCGTGAGCCGCGGCCACGGATTCCGTTCGGTTTTTCGCGTGGCATGCTCTTCGCCACGAGGCCACCGATGCTGTTTCAGAACATCCGCTATGCGCTGCGCCTGCTGTGGCGGTCGCCCGGGTTCTCGGCGATAGCCATTTTCACGCTCGCCCTCGGCATCGGCGCGAATACCGCCGTCTTCAGCGTGATCGACGCGGTGATGCTCAAGCCGCTGCCATACGCGAACCCCGATCGCCTGCTCTCGGTCTGGGAGGGACGCACGAGCCGCGGCACGATGCAGGTCGACGTATCGCACGGGCCGACCAGCGCGGTCGCCCCGGCGAACCTCGTCGATTACGCGCGCGAGACGCGCGCGTTCGAAAGCCTCGCCGGCTACGCCGCATCGTCGATGAGCCTGACGCACGCCGGCCCGCCGGAACAGCTGATCGGCGAAGCGGTCACGTGGAACTACCTCGCGACGCTCGGCGTGCAGCCGTCGCTCGGGCGCGCGTTCCGGCCCGAAGACGATCGTCCGTCGGCGACGAAGGTGGTCATCCTGACCGACGGCTTGTGGAGGGATCATTTCGGCGCGGATGTCTCGATTCTCGGGCGGTCGGTCGAGTTGAACAACGAGCCCTATCTGGTCGTCGGCGTGATGCCGCAGGCGTTCGAACCGCTCACGCAGTTTTCGTCGAGCACGCGCGTCGTCTATCTCGTGCCGGCGGCCTATCCCGACGAGCTGCTCGCGCAGCACGGCGATCACGAGATCCAGGTCGTCGGCCGGCTGAAGCCGGGCGCCACCATCTCGCAGGCGCAATCGGAGCTCGACACGACGGTCCGCGGGCTGGCGGCGCGCTTCCCGGATTCGGCGTCGGCACTCGTGACGCGAGCCTCGCCGCTCTCCAGCGACATCGCGCGCAACGTTTCGACGTCGCTCGCGGTTCTGTTGGGCGCCGTCGCCCTGGTGCTGCTGGTCGCGTGCGTGAATGTCGCCAACCTGCTCATCGTCCGCGCTGTGGGGCAGCGCCGCGACACGGCGATTCGCCTCGCCATCGGCGCGTCGCGCGGCCAGATCGTCGTCGAGATGCTGACGCGCGGTCTCGTCCTTGGCGCGCTGGGGGGCGCGGCGGGCCTCCTGTGCGGCATCTGGACGAGGGATGCGCTCATCGCCATCGCGCCGTCGTCGATTCCGCGGCTTGCGGGCGTGACGCTCGACGTCGATGTGCTCGCCGCCACCGTCGGGCTGTCGCTGGCGACCGGTCTCATCGCCGGCGTGCTCCCGGCGTGGCAGTCGTCGCGCACCGATCCGGGGCCCTCGCTGAAATCGACCGAACTGTCGACCGCCGGCGGGCGATCGGTGTTGCGCTGGCGCGGCGTGCTGATGGCGGCGGAGGTAGCCGCGGCACTCGTGCTCGCCGTCGCCGCGGGCCTGCTGGTCCGCAGTCTGGCGACGCTCGCGCGAGTCGACCTTGGATTCCAGACGGATCACGTGCTGGCGCTGAATATCGCGCTGCCGGACGTCCGCTACGACACGCCCGACAAGCGTCTGGCGTTCTTCGAGCGGCTCGCCGTGCGCGTGCAGGCCCTGCCCGGCGTGCGCAACGTCGCGTTCGCCAACCGGTTCCCGATGCGCGGCGGATGGAGCAGCAGCGCGAATTTCGAGGGCAGCCAGCCCAACGACTATTTCGTCGCTGATTTTCAGGCCGTCAACCCGCCGTACTTCGCGACGCTCGGCATTCCGCTCGCTCGCGGCCGCACCATCAGCGACGACGACCGTGCCGGGCGGCCGGCGTCGGCTGTCGTCAACCAGGCGTTTGTGCAGAAGTTTCTGCCGCATGTGGATCCGATCGGCCGGCGCTTTGCCCGAAGCGGACCGCGGCAGCCGATGATCACGATTGTCGGCGTCGTCGGAGACATCCGCCGGGGCGGCAAGACGGCGAACGTGCAGCCGGAGGTGTACCTCGCGGCGGCGCAGACCAACGTCTATCCCGTGCGGCTCGCGGACGTAGCGGTCAGGACGGCGGGTGATCCGCGCGCGCTGGTGACGTCGCTTCAGGAGGCCGTCTGGACGATCGATCCCGATCAGCCGATCACCAACGTGAAGACGCTGGACGAAGTGCTGTCGGCGTCGCTGGCGGATCGGCGCTTCAATCTGATCCTGCTCGCATGCTTTGCCGTCCTGGCCGTGGGCCTGGCGATCGTCGGCGTCTACGGCGTCGTCGCGTACGCGGCAAGCGAGCGGACGCGCGAAATCGGCATCCGCATCGCGCTCGGCGCCGCGCCCGAGGACGTCGTGTCGCTCGTCGTGCGCGGCGGCCTGGTCTGGGCGATTGCCGGCGTTGCGGCGGGCCTGGCAGGCGCGTGGGGCGTCACCCGGCTGATGGCCGGGCTGCTGTTCGGGATCACACCGACCGATCCGCCGACTTTCGCGGCGATCGCCGCGGTCATGGTGCTGGTATCGCTCGGCGCGAGCTACATTCCCGCGCGGCGGGCCGCAGCCGTCGATCCGGTCAGGGCTCTGCGCTCCGAATGAGCGAATCGGCGAGGAGGCCGACCGTCAACGCATACGAGTGCGCGCAGTTGTAGGCGAGCAGCGCGTCGTAGTTGCCGTAGACGAGAAAGTGGCGCGTCGTCCCCGACACGAGCGACGCCGGAAGGTCCGAGCCGGGCACGCGTTTGCCGCTGGTCCCCCGGACGCCGAGCTCGTTCCACTTCGCGATCGCCAGCGGCACGGTCATCTCGCGCGTCGCCAGGCAGGGGCCGTCCCGCCTGTCGATCTCTCTTACGATGCGCCGGCGGACGTCTGCCGTGATCTTGACTTCGCGTCCCCAGGGCTGGTCTGCGGTCCATCCATGGCCTTTCAGATAATTCGCGATCGACGCGAACACGTCCGCCGGCGTCGACCAGATGTCGCGCCGGCCGTCGCCGTCGAAGTCTTCCGCCCACTGCAGATAGCTTGACGGCATGAACTGCACCTGCCCCATCGCGCCGGCCCAGGATCCGCGCAGGTGCTCGAGGTCGATGTCGCCGCGATTGAGGATTTCGAGCGCGTCGAGCAGCTCACCCCGAAAGAACGCGGCGCGCCGGGGATCCCAGGCGAGCGTGGCGAGCGCGGGGATCGTCGGTCGGGCGCCGGTGAAGCGGCCGAAGTTCGATTCGATTCCCCAGATGCCGATGAGAATGCGCGGCGACACTCCGTAGCGGCTGCCGATCTCTTCCAGCAGATCGTGGTGCTCCTGGTACTTCTCGCGCGCGGCCGTCCGCACCTTCAGCGTCAGCGAGCGGGCAATGTACTTCTCGAGCGAAAACACTGCTTCCGCCTGCCGGCGGTCGCGTTCGATGACGACGGGGACCGGTTCGTCGACGGTCGCAAGCGCTTTGTCGACGACGTCCTCCCGGATGCCGCGCGCGAGCGCGTCGGTTTTGACGCCGGCGAGCCATTCGGAGAACGAGGGACGTGAAGTCTCGGCCGGCTGCTGCGCCGCGGCGCCCACGACAGCCAGCGCACAGAGGACGAGAATCGAAACTCTTCCGCGCATCGCTGCCCGGTCAGTGAGCTGCGGCGGCTTCGCGCGACGGAGCGCGGCCGGGGCGCTTCATCAGGTAGACGAGCGGCACGAGGACGATGAACGCCCAGCCGAGGAGCTGGAAGATACCGACGAACGCGACCATCGACGCCTGTCGCTGCACCAGTCCGAAGAGCATCGCCTGCGCGCGCATCGTCGCCGTGGCCGCGTCGGCGCCGGCGGCCATCATCGTGCTCCGGATGCCGTTGAACATCTGCTGCGCCATCGGCGAATAGACGGTCACGTTGCTGCCGAGCAGCGAGGTGTTCGACTGCTGCTGCCGTGCCAGCATCGTCCCCGTGATCGCGATGCCCACGCTGCCGCCGATATTCCGCATCAGGTTGAACAGGCTCGTCGCGTTGCCCATCTTCTCGCGCGGAATGGGATCCATCGAGATCGTCGTCAGCGGCACGAACAGCAGCGACATCCCGAAGCCCTGGATGCACTGGGGCCAGAAGACGTCCCAGTAGCCCCCGGAGAGATTCAGCTTTGACAGCCAGAGCAGCGTCACGCCGCCGATGAT
>DASQHH010000731.1:0-2518 GCA_035632195.1 Vicinamibacterales bacterium | reverse complement strand
CGAGGTCGAGGCTCGGCGCGAGGCCGATGCGGAAACCGCCGCCGACGGTCGCCGTCTGGTTCCGGACGTGCGGATCGATCTCCACCGATGGCCGGTTCTTCGTCGACGCGAACATGTCGCTGGTGAAGAAGGTGACGTGCCGCGCCACCTGGTAGTCCATCTCCAGATTGATCTGCGGGGAAAAGCCGCCGAACTCTGAATAGGTCTTATAAAACACGTAGTTGAGATACGTGTTCAGTTCGACGCTCAGGGGCCCGGATTTGTACTTCACGTCCATTCGCGGACTGACGGTCATCGTCAGATCCGACTCGAGCTGTCCCTGGCTGTTCTGGATGTTGTTGTCGACGCCGACGTTCATCAGCGCAATGGACGGCGTGAGGACCAGCGGACGAAGTCCATCTGGCCGGCCGGCTTCCGCGGCGGCGGCGGCGGCAGGGGCGTCGCGAGATCACCGGGCTGCTGCTGAGCGTCGGTCTGCGCGTCAGCGCCGGCCGCGACGAGCAGGAGCAGCACCGCGAAGACTGCCGAGCGCTTCAAAATCCGTACGTCAACGATGTGCCGGCGCGCAAGCCGCTGTATTCGCGCT
Organism: Vicinamibacterales bacterium; assembly: GCA_035632195.1. Lineage (GTDB taxonomy): Bacteria > Acidobacteriota > Vicinamibacteria > Vicinamibacterales > CAVVIG01 > DASQHH01. Next base: position 1,932 of record DASQHH010000731.1, on the reverse strand, counting down.
CGGGAACGGGCGACGTCCGCGTCTGCTTGTCGATGTTGAAGCCGAGGCGGACGTCCTGTCCGAAATGGTAGCCGATGCCGCCGCCGTACGAACGCACCGTGTCGGTTCGATCCTCGACTGCGACAACGGCATCGGTCCTGTCGCGATAGCCAAGATGCTGGACACCGCCGCGCACGACCGCGTCGAACGGGCCGAAGATCTGCTGCGTAATCGAGCCGTTGAAGCCGGTCTGCAGGTAGTACGGCTCGGCGTCGTCGAAGGAAAAGGAAATGTCGCGTTTGACCTGAAACGCGAACCGCGTCGCGCCGAGCAGCGTGTACGACACGTCGACGGTGGAGACGAGGCCTCGATAGGCCGGCAGGTCCGTCGCGAGAGGCGCGAAGTCTTTGTAGCCGATCGTCGCCGAGCCCTTGATGAGGGCGAACGGGTCGAACTTGATCGCGCCGTTGACGGACGTCTGGTTCGCATCGCGCAGCGGGTTGAACGTGAACCGATCCGTCTCGTGCGAGACGTCGCCCGAAATCGAGGTCAAGGGCGTCAGCTGGTGCCGGACTTCGACGCCGTAGATGTTGGATGTCCGGTTCAGCTCGTCGTGCAGGTTGGTGCCGAGGAACGTGTCGCCGGCGTCGAAGTTCACGTGCTGCGTCGAGCCGTTGACGGCGATGAAGGTGCCGGCCAGCGTCCTGATCTCGACTTTCGCCGTGCCCCCCCATTCCTTCCGGGGCACGCGCGCGTCGATCTCGTAGCCCGGCCGCTCGCGCGTCGAGAGATACCTGGGGCTGATCGCGACGAGCGCCCGGCCGATGGGCGCGCGCCATGTCATGTCGTAGGCGCTGTTCGCCGACCGCTCGCTGCTGGCCTGCTGGTACCACACGACGTCTTCGCGGACGGTGAACTGGAACCAGGAGAGGCCGGCGCGCATCCAGATGTCGGTCATCGGCGTGACGGTCGCCGTGAAGTCCTTCTGCGGATTCTGGCTTTCAGGCACGTCGAACACGTTCGTATCGACGCCGACGTTGGTCAGCACGACGCGTGGATTCAGCCACAGCGGGCCGATCCGGACGCGCTGCTGCGAGGGGTCGGGGCCACCTTCCGGCGTCGACTGTGCCCGCATAGGCGCAATCGACCATGGCGCCGCGAGCGCCAGACAGAGCGCGGCAAGAAATCGAGAAATGGAAAGCCGGAGAGCTGAAAAAGTGCCGGTTAGCGCGACGGGCTGGCGTTGGTCGCCGAGTTGCCCGACGTCTGCGCGCCGATGAATGCCGTGCCCGCAGCGACCGCGATGATCACGGCCGTGCTGACGCCGGCGCCGACTCCGCCCGACGCGCCCTGCGCGGCCGCGCCTCCCGCGCCGAGCAGACCCGCGTTGGCCTGCAGCACGGTGCCGGTGATGGCCTGGCCCGCGGTCAGTGAAATGGACGCGCTCGTGCCGATCACCTGACCCGCAGCGTTCACGGCCTCGACGGCGTAGTTGCCCGCCGCAAGACCTTCGAACGAATAGGCGCCGTTCTGACCGGTGGTCTTCGTCTGAACGATCTGTCCGGTCGCCAGGTCGCGGAGCTGCACCGTGACATTTGGCAGCACATCGCCGCTCTGGCTGGTCGCCGTTCCGGCAATGGATCCGCCCTGCTGGGCGATTTTCGGCGCGGCGGCAAACAGAGCCGAACCCGAAATCGACATCGCCAACGTCAGGGCGAGGACAAGGATCCGCTTCATGGTGCGCTCAGTATTGAGGTTTTTCATAAGCTCGTCAAGTACGATTGACGTAAGTATCAGATTTGACACAGTTTATCGTCTGCGATCGACGTTGACCCGGAGGGACCGCATCTTCCTATAGAGATTCGTCCGCTGAATTCCGAGGCTCTTGGCCGCTTCGCTGATGCGGCCATGGTGCTGCTCGAGGACGGCCGAGATGTACTCCCGCTCGAACCG